>NZ_JBFAKH010000121.1:0-16512 GCF_040655635.1 Streptomyces sp. NPDC050388 | reverse complement strand
GCTCCCCCTTTTTCAGGGCCCGCATGTTCACCGGGTCGATCGCACACCGCGACCAGTCCAGGTCGCCGCGGGCTCCGAGCTCATCGAGGACCAGGCGGTGCAGCTTGGCCCGGACCCCGACCTTCGTCCACTCGGTGAACCGACGGTGGGCCGTCGCGCCAGAGGGGCCGAACGACTCCGCCGGCAGCTGCTGCCACGTGCAGCCGGAGGTCGCAACGAACACGATCGCCGCCAAGACCTCCCGGTCGCCATGGCGACGCCGGCCACCCCCTTGAGGCCGCGACGGCGCCTCCGGCACCACCCGCTGGAACAGCTCCCACAGCTCGTCCGGCACCAGCCGCTCAACAATTTCCACCACGGCCGACAGCCTATCGAGCCAAATGAGATGACCTCTAACTACCCGGCCTTGGGGAAACTTCACTTGGTGAGGGCCCACGAGCGCGGACTGCTGCGGCCTGAGGGCTGAAGCGGTCGGCTACGGGCTGACCACGGGATCGGGGTGGGCCGCGAGCCAGTGCTGCAGTTCGGCGTGGCGGAACTGGTACGCGGGACCGGAATAGCGCATGAGACCCGCCGAGCAGGCCCAGTCCAGGAAGCGGCCCAGCCGGAAGGGCAGCCGCCGGCGAGCGCACAATAGGAAGACCAGGTAGCGCCGCGCGGCGCTGAGACCCGACGCCTGGCCCGAGGCGACCGCGGTGGCTGCTCCGACGACAAGGCCTGTGCTCGGCTCCAGGATCAGAGCCACCGTGCCGCCGACGGCCAGGCCACCGAACAGCCCGGTGGAGACGGCGTAGACGAGCCCGTAGACGGTATCGTCGCGCAGCGCGACCGGCGGGACGACAGCCGTCGTCGGCGCGGCCCCGCGCAGCCCGGTCGCCACGCTGAACCGGAATCCGGCGCCGAGCCCGGCGACCCAGCTGACGACCGTCCCGACGACGAGCGAGGCCGAGGGGTGCCCGGCCGCCGCGATCGCCACCCCCACCGCGAGCCCAGCCGCGACGCCGACGAAGGTGGCGAGGACGGGATTGACGATGAGTCCCAGCAGGAACGGTCCTCGCAGGCCGGGCTTGTGCCGCTTCTGCCAGTCCAGCCTGCTGGGGCTGAGGGCGAGTGCTGCGGCCAGACCACAGACCACCGCGAGGGCCAGTACGCTCGCGGCGGCCTTCCCTGGCTCAGGGGTCAGCCAGGCAGCGGGCAGGACCGCGCTGATCGTGCCGAACGTCAGCAGGGCGTCCGCCATCCGCACCCTGCCGGGCCCGGCCGAAGGCCACAGGCCGTGCACGGTGATGTCGGTGGTCTGATGCGCCGTCGCGCCGGTTCCGGTCAGATGCCCAGTGAGGTGGTGCAGCCAACGGTGGACCTGCGTCGGCCCGTAGAGGGGCGGGCCCGGGTCGCCAGCCGCGGGTTCGACAGCGGCGGGGATGTAGCGAGCCAGCAGATGCCGGTCGAGTGCGCCGCTGTCGTACAGCGTGAGCAGATCCGCCGGATCACCGTGGTAGCGGTAGACCGTGGCGGTCAGACCGAGTCGCCAGGGAGTCGACAGGGTCCGGGCGTGCACGCAGGACGGATGGGCCTCGAGGTGGTCCAGCAAAGGCTGCCACCGCGCCTGGTCGTGGCAACGGTCCCGTAGGTAGGTCAGCGCGGTCTCGGACGCCACCGGCGAGACGACCACCAGCGCGGCGTCGACGAGGGGTTCGCGCGCCAGCAGCGCCTCGTAGTTCGCCATGCGGCTGGTGAGCACGAGGGAGCCCGCCTCCAGTCCCTTCTGGTAGGCGTTCAGGTGCTGTACCGCGGCCTTCGCCCGGGGTGCGTCCGGGTCGGGCGAGCCGTCGGCGAGAGGGGGATCCATCTCGTCCAGACCGTCCAGGACGGGCAGCACCATGCCGTGAGACACCAGCCGCCGTGCCATCTCCGCGGGCCAGTCCAGCGCCTGCGTGAGATGTTTCTCCAGCAGTTCGGGCAGGGTATGGGCAGTGTCCCACTGGGCCATCGGGATGCGCACAGGCACCGGGTCGGTGTCGGTGCGGTCGGCAGCTAGGGCCAGGGCCAGTTCCAGAGCCAGGACCGTCTTGCCCGAGCCAGGCGCTCCGGCGATCACGAGGCGCCGGGGCCGGGTGGCACGGAAGAAACCCGCTATGTCCGGGTCAGCGCCGGCGCCGCCGGGGTCGCGGAAGGTGCGTCCCACGCCCGGGGCTTCGGCCGCCCGGCCCGGTACCGCCCGCAGCGTGTAGCGCAGGTCGATGCGCCGGGTGTCTCGGCCGAGTAGCTGGTGGCGCACCTTGCCCTCGCTCTCCTGCACCTGAACGGCCAGCGTCGCCGCCCACTGGCGCACCAGCTCGGTGTCCGTGCCCTGCGCCGGTCGTCGCAGCGCCGCCACAGCAGCCACCAGCCCCGCGACCCCGATCGGCAGCCCCAGCAGCCCGGCCGTGTCGGCCGGCCCGAGCTCGTCGCGCACCAGCTGGGACACCGCGTAGCCGGCACTGGCCAGCAGCAGCACCCCAGCGAGCACGACTCCTGCCCGGCGCCGCTCTCTTTCCCGTCGCCCCCCGATCCCCACCATGCTTTGCTGCATACCCCCCTCGGGCACGGAACTCTCCTTGCGGCAAAGACGGTTGAACGACGGAGCCGGTGGTGCCGAGGGCCTTCAGCCGAGCGGTTCGAGATACGCCAGCACGGCCTTCGCGGTCGCGGCGCTGCGGAGGTAGCCGCCCGCCTTGTGCATGCGGAAGGCGCCGATCCCGGTGGAGACGCACGCCGTCACGCCACGGAAGGTGTCAGTGAGGGGCTGCGGTACGGCGACGAGGTCCCCGGGGTCGGCGAGGTTGACCCAGGCAGCGGCGCCTGGCGGACAGCTAAACGCGCGGGAGTCGTCCGGGTGCTGGAGGTACGGCAGGACGACGTCCGGCATCGCGAGCGGCGAGCCGAGCGTGACGAGGACGTCGACCTTCAGGTCGGTGTACTGCCACAGCGTGTCGTAGGCCACGACCGAGCCGAGCGAGTGCGCGATCAGGATGCGTGGCTCGTGCCGGGCGATGGCGTCGGCCAGGCGCTGCCGCACCCGCGTGCGCGCTGGGGTGTGCAGGTACGCCAGCAGGTCCGGGAAGAAGCGGGCCACGAACCTCCGGACCGGTTCCTGGCCGAACCCGTAGCGCTTGGCCACGCCGTCGGCGACCCAGCGGACCGGAGTCAGAACCCGCCCCTGTGCCTCGCGTGTGCCCACCCCCAGCAGCTCGCCCCAGCGCAGCACCGCGTCGACCGCCTCGGGCGCGAGTCGGTCCACGTCGTCGCCGGGGCCCTGACCCTCCGGTGCCGGGTAAGCCGCCTGCAACAGATCGGCGTAGTACGTCATGGACAGCTCGCTGGCGCCCAGGGGGCTCGGGACATTCTGGCTGAGGGCCCGCGCCCACGCCGCGCCGAGACGGGCTGCGGCCGCGTCCGCGCCGCGGGTGGGGTCGTACTGGTTCACGCCGTGCACGGCGACGATCCGGCTCACTGACTCCTGCTTTCCCTGGGCTGTGCGGTGACGGGGGTGAAGACCGACACCTCGCGTCCGTATCCGATGGCGAGGGAGGTCTCCTGATGGGCGACGGTCTGGACGATGTCGGGCAGGTCGATTCGGTGTGCCTGGTCCCCGTCGCGCAGGTCCCAGCCTCGGACCGTGCCGTCCGCACTGCCGGAGAAGAGCACGTCCTCGCCGCCGAGCCGGACGAAGGTGAGCGAACGCACAGCCGCGGTGTGACCCCGGAGCGCGAGCAGCACGGCGGCGTCGGCGAGCCGGAGTACCCGGATCTCCCCGTCGGCCGTCCCCACGGCGATGCAGGGGTCGGTGCCCCGGGTGCCGGTGGCCAGAGCCCGGACCGGAGCGCCGTAGCGGCGGGTGTGGACGAGGTCGGCGGTGCGCAGCGATCTGACCCGCACATATCCGTCGAAGTCCCCGGTGACCACCAGGCGTTCGCCGCCGGTCTCGGCCACGGCCAGGCAGGCGATGTCTCCGGTCCTGCGCCGCCGGGTGACGAATTCGCGCAGCGGATGTCGGCCACCGGGGTACCAGATCATCACGCTGCCGTCGCTGCTCCCGGCGATGACCTGGACACCTCCCCCGTCGCGGGGCAGCACGCCCAGTGCCACGACGTCGGCGGTGCCGAGGCTGGTGCCCACTGCTGTCCCTGCGGGAGGCCGCACGTCCCACAGGATCAGGTGCCCCTGGATCCCCCCGGCGGCGATGAGGGTGGTGCCCCCGGCCGTAATCGGTACCGCGGTGTTCAGCGGGAGGTTGCGTGCCGTTTCGAAGCCCGCGACGAGTTCGCCGTTGCCCGCGTCGATGACGCGTACCCGGTCGTCACGACAGGTCGTGACCGCGCACAGACGTCCCGCGACACGATGCAGGGCCAGAGACCGGACCCAGCGGGGATGTCCGTCGGGCGCGGGCGGGGGTTCCTCCCGGGTCGTGTCCCAGGTCCTTACCGTCCGGTCCTTCGACACCGTGACCGCCACCGGGCGCGTCCCGACCCGGGTCAGCGCGGCGCCGGTCACGCCGCTGGTGTGGCCGGCCAGCACGTCCCGCAGCGATCCGGTGCGCGTGTCCCAGCAACACGAGGTGTCGTCGTCGGAAGCGCTCAGTACCACCGGGGTGTTCAGCGCCTTACCCGGGACGAGAACGTTGATCGCGCCTGCGTGCTGCCTGGTGGCCCACAGCAGTCCGCCGGTGGCCAGGTCCCAGGCGCGCAGGATTCCGTCCTTGTGACCTGAGAAGGCCAGCCAGGACGACTCTCCTGGGCATATGGCCAGGGCCCGCACCTCGGCGCGTACGAGCCGCTGCTCCGCGAGTCCGGCAGGGCGCAGGGTGTGCAGCACGGCTCCCGTGTGGGCATGCGCCACCGCGACGGCTCCGCTGCGGTGTCCGGTCACCGCGAGGGTCTGCCCGCCGACGTCGGCGACGGTGAAGGCGGTGATCGGATCCCCGGGGAGCGGGTTGCCGCGGTGCAGGAGCCGCCGCCCGGGGAGGTCGAACGCTGTGACGCCGTGGTGCGCGGTGACCGTCAGGGCGAAGACCGATCCGCCCTCGCGGCCGACCGCCACCTGCTTGGCGCGGCCACCGGCCGAGGACACCGGCCGCAGTGCGTCGGCCGGGCCGCCGGCCAGGTGGGCGACGTAGGTGGGTCCGTCAGTCGTGACGACGGCCCAGCCGGTCTCGTCGCTGACGGCGACCGCCCTGATCGCGGACGGGACCGACACGGAGCGCAGGGCGCGTCCGGTGCCCAGGTCCCACAGGGTGAGCCGTTCGGCGGCCGTGAGCAGGACCGCCCGGTCGTCGAGCGTGGTGACGGCCACGTCCTTGACGGCCTGCGCGTGCAGCAGGACGTGCCGTGTGGTTCCGGTGCCAAGGTCCCATACCCGGGCCGTACGGTCCTCGCTGCCGGTCACCGCCAGGGTGCCGTGGGGACTCTCCGTCGCGACGAGGGCGTTGATCCGTCCGGCGTGACCGGTCATGGTCGCGCCCGACGACGCCGAGATGTTGGTGGCGGTGGACCACAGGCAGCGCCAGGGCAGCACGTGCCCGCCCGGGGCCCTCCGCATGCGCTCCGCCAGCTCGTGGTGTCCCAGCCGCAGCGCGTCCAGAGCCAGGATCTGTCGCCGGGCCCTCGCCTCCACGTGCTGGTGCCAGCCGATCGAGGCACAGTAGACGTCGAGCGTGTGCTTCACCGGCGGCGGGTAGGCATCGCGGAACGGCGGCAGTACGGCCGCGACGGCCGTGGGATCGGCGTTGACCAGGAACTCACCGTCGTCGAAGAGCCGCACGAGTTGCAGGAGACCGGCGCGTGCGGCGTGCTCGACCACGTGCCGCCGCAGATAGGGGTCCGCCAGGTCCCAGCGCAGGGTGTCCCCGGTGCGGTGGACGGTCGACAACAGCTCCCGCAGGACGAGCCGTTCCCGCGGGTCGTCCTCTCCGGACGGGTGGGGCACGGGCTGGTCCGGGGTCGTCATGCTGGCCCTCCGCTCACCGGGGCGGTCGCCGTCATGTGGTCCACGAGCTCCTGGTGGAACAGCCGGTACAGCGTCGTGCCGTACTCGGGGTCGATGTCCCGGCGCAAGAAGAACGACATCGAGGCCAGCACCTCCAGCACGTCCTCCCGACTCGGTCGGTCCCCGCCCGGATGGAAGGCAGCCGCGGCACTCCGGACGAGTCCCGCCGGCATCCCCTCCCCCTTGCCGAAGGCGATCGCGGTCATCACGGGGCGCGCCCAGGCCAGACCGTCCTCGGCGAAGAGCTGGCCGTCGAGCAGCGCGGCCAGGGTCAACGGGAGTCGGTCGACGGCCTCCTGCACGTTATCGGCGTCCAGCGGCGGCAGGGTGCCGATCGAACGCGCCGCCAGCTGTGCCGTGAGGAACTCCCCGCCTCCGCCCGCCGGGGCCGACCGTCCGGCGCTCTCGATCCGCCGCGCCACGGCTCGTGCGACGGCACGGCGGACCGGGCTGCGCCGCGGGTAGGTGCCGGCGTCCTGCAGCAGTCCTTCGACGTATTCGGCCAACGCGTCCGTGAGGTCCTCCCGGTCGGTGTCGTCCAGGTCCACCAGCAGTTGTCCGGGCTCGGAGGCGGCCAGCAGCAGGGGCTGGAGCCATTCCCCGTACGGCCGTACGCCGACCAAGAGCCGGCAGGGTCGGCTGCGCGGGCCGTCCGCGTACTCCCGGCGAGCGAGTGGCCCGAGCAGTTCCACGGTGATACGTACGCTCTCCCGGGCCTCGTCGAGCGCGTCAAGGACGATCAGCGGTTCCACGGGGAGCGCGGCGATCGCGTCCACGAAACCCTGTGTGGTCCATCCGTCGTCGGGCGCGGCCATCTCCAGTTGTCCCGCGATGGTGTCGATGACCCGGGACAGGGTCATGCCGCGGGCGTGGACGGCGGCGACGGCCTCCCACGGGTCCGGCCGGTTGCGGGCGGGGATGTGGTTTACCACCGTGTCCAGCGCCTTCGACAGCTTGGGGTGGGCGCAGCAGACCACCACACCGAGCAGGGCGGACTTGCCGGTGCCAGGGCTACCGGTGACGACCGCGACCACGGCACCGTCGCCCTCCGGCCGGGCGAGCCAGTCGGCGAGGGCGCCCAGTTCCCGATCGCGTCCGGAGAAGTGGCAGGGGACGTCCAGGCCGGACGCCGTCTCGCGGCCCGAGGCCCGGGAGAGGTAATGGTGGAGGTCGAGGGTGGGGTGGACGGTGTCGATGAACTCCTGCAGTGCCCACCGGTCGCGCAGTTCCAACCGCTCCACGGGGTCCTCGCGGTACCAAGGGTTGGCGAGGAACCGGGTGTCAGGACCGTCCAGTTCGCTGGCGACGACTTCCTGTTCAGGACAGGCGTCGTCCTCGCACAGGCGCAGCAGCCGCCGGTAGACCTCGTCCTTCAGCCACGACAGCCGCACGTACGGTTCGCTCGGATCGACCCCCGCGTGCCCCTTGGCCAGGTCCTCCAGCACGTCGCACACGGCCCGGGAGAAGCGGCCGCCCCAGGCCTGTGCGTCCGGCGGGCAGGCGGCGAGGACGAATATGCGGCGCTCAGGGCGCGGGAGGTTCCGCGTCCAGTCGATGCCGGCGCCCGCGTGGCACACGTCGAGCAGGAGCAGGACGCGCCCCGTGCCGTCGTCGTCGACGTCCTGGAGGAACCGCCGCACGTCGAACGCCGTCTTCGCCTGCTGGTCGCGCGTGTTGCTAGCCACGATCATGAGATCGTCCGGGCTTCCGCGCCGAAGGAATCCGTGGCTGACGATGTGGACCACGGCGCAGCTCCCGGCCTTGACCGCCGCGCGTATCTCCTCCATCCGTTCCCCGAGCGTGGCGTGGTCGAGGTCGGGCAGGTGGCGCGGGGCCGGTGGGACGAGCGGGGCCAGATGCCGGGAGACCCGCTCGCCCAGCTTCCGGGAGAACGGCAGGTCGTCCCAGGCGCTGCGCTCGGGGGGATCTTCTTCGTCGTCGTCCTCGGCCTCGGCGGCCCCGGCTGGGGCGGCGGGGAGCCGGAAAGTAGACATGGAGACGACCAGGGTGGGCGAGTCCTTCGGGGCGGCCCCGGCAAGTTCGTCCAGGGAATCGTCCATGGTCATGCTTCCCCCGGCCCACTCTCGTCCCGCCCCCTCGCAGTAGGCACAACAGTATGTGAACAACTCGTCACCCGACGCCGCATTCGCGCAAGAGGCCCCGGGAATCCCTGCGCTCTGGACCGGCACTGCTTCAGCCGGTGGCAGCGGCCTGGTAGCGCTCCGCGTAGTCACGCGCCCGGGTTCGGGCATCGGGCGCGAGGATGCGGCAGACGAACTCTGCGGCCCGGCAGCCGAAGGGGACGTCCTCGCCATCGAAGGACCGGACCACGACGAGCCAACGGTCGGGGTCGTCGCCGTCGGTTCTCCAGCAGTACAGGTCCTCGTGCTCAGTGCCCGCCCAGATGAGCAGACCGTCCTCTCCGAGAGCTGTCCACGGCTCCTGGTTCAGGTTCAGGAATCCGTCGAAGGCGCCCTCGCCGAACGTCTCGACCATGCGCTTGTAGTCGCTCGGCAGCGCGGTGCCCAGGCGCGACTCCACCTCCGCCCAGTCCACGTCCGGCCGTTGGGCGGGCTGTGTCCAGCCGGTGATCCGTCTGAGCCGCTCCATCCAGTCGACGTCCTCGTCCGGAGCGACCGCCAGGGGTTCGGGCACCTTTCTGTGGGCGACCACCAGCACCGGCCGCTCGGCCCCCTCGGAGTCCCGTGCCGACCCACTGGTCCCCGTACGCCCACGCCCGTATCGTCACGGCCCGGTCCTCGAGGGGGACGAGGAGAGCCGCGCCCCTGGACTCGTCGACCGTCGGATCGGTGAAGCCGTCGAGGACGAGGGTGCGCGGGGCGCCGTACCTGTTGTCGAGTAGGTCGGTCAGCTCCTGCGGGTCCAGGTCGCCGGGCAGGTACAGGTAGCCGTCCTGCGGGCCGAGTCGGGCCAGCAGGTCGTTGACGGTTGCTTGTGTGAGCTCCATGGCGGACAGTGAAGCGCACCGCGCTGACGATGGGCATCGTCCAGCCTGAAGCTGCAGGTCCCGGGGCTGGCGTGGGCCGAGGCTGGGGTGCTCGCGCCGGCCGCGACGCCTTGACTTCGCAGCATTGGGTGATCGCCCGTCAGCGGTGGATCTCGGCGTTCGTCAGCACGAGGAGGGCCCGCAGCAGCGTGGTCGCGTGTCGGGCGTTCATCCGGACCTTGGTGAGGATCCGCCAGTTCTTCAGGTCGGCGAAGCCGTGCTCGTTCGCCGCGCGATCGCGGCCGACCAGCTTGTTCGCCTCCTTCTGGGCCTCGGTCAGCGGATGGCCCCGGGTCGCCTTGCGGCCAGTGACGATCACCGGATCGTCGGGATCGTCGTCCAGGCCGGTAGAGCCGAGGTCCGCCAGCGCCCCGAGGCCGGCCGCCCGCAGCCTGGCAGTGATCTTGTTGTGCCGGGCGGTGGTGACCTCGCTGGAGCGGCCCGGCCGTGCCGCCGAGATCCACACCAGGTTCCCCTTCTCGTCGGTCAGTGCGAGGAACAGCAGGCCATGGGCCTTGTATTTGCCCGAGCAGTCCGGCCGGTTCTCATCCCCGGTGCGTCTGCGGGTGCGCACCAGGGTGCCGTTGAGGAGCACCACCTCGCCACCCGATCGGGTGAGTTTCAGGGCCCGGTCCAGGCGCGGGGCCCGCGCAGCGAGCAGGCCGATCACTTTCAGCAGCCAGCGGCGCACGGTGGAAGCGGAGACGTCGTTGCCGCCCGCCATGTCGGAAAGCCGCTGGTCGTGGCGCAGCACCGCCAGGACGATCAGGGCGATCCGGCCCGGTGGGAGCTTGCGCCAGCGCGAGCCGATCTTCTTCAGGTGACCGCGGACCAGGCCGGCAACCAGGTCCAGGGTGGCGCTCGACAGCGGCAGGCGGCACTGGTAGACAAGCCCTTCAGTGCCCTCGGCGGGGCTGGTGTTCTTTCGCATGGAATACCCAACTTCCGTCGGGTGCCTGCGCGTTACGCCGAGATCAGGCCGCGGCCGGTCAGGCGGACGGCTGCGGCAGGGCGGTGAAGCGGCCGGCGGGAGTGCGGTGCAGCCAGCCCCGGTCAGCCAGGCGCCTGAGCTTGTCGCGTACCGGTTCGACCTGCCCAGGCTGGGTGCCCCTGCCGAGTTGGACGCTGACGTCCTTGGCTGGGGCCGGCTCCGAGGCCGCGGCCACGATCTTCGTGATCGCCTGATAGTCGGCGGGCAGAACACTTTCGTCCATGCCCGGCTCGCGGTGCGGGACCAGCAGCATCCCACCCGCACCCAAAGTCGTCGTGACCCGCTCCAACTCCTCAGCTACGGTCGGGGCGTCGGCCTGTCCGCTCCGCTCGGCCTCGATGAACTGCCCGATCACCACCTCCGCTGCCTCCAGCCGGGCCACCTCGGCATCGATCTCGGCGAGCTCCTTGCGCAGTCGTTCGGCACGATCGGCCAGTACCACCCTCCGCTGCATCACCCAGACCAGCACATCCGCCACCAGCAGCCCCTTTTCATCCGGCTCTTCTCGGAGCCTACGAGGCACTCCGGGCCCGGCACCGCGATTCCGGCGAACCGTCCACGCGGCAGACGATCACCTGCTACCGATCACGCCCCCGACCGGCACGAGCACCCCAGCCCCCACCCACGCCAGCCCCGCGACCTGCAACTTCAGGTTGAAACGAGACCATTGCACCCACACGGGCGGCGCACTCGGCAAACAGCCGATCACGCCCCGCCGTGGGCCGCTATGAACGGCTCATGCTCAAACTTGTGCTGCGCGGTTTGGCCGCCGCCTCCCTCGCCGTCCTGCCTCTCACGCTTCCCTCTCCCGCCCACGCCGCGGAGACGCTCCCGCTGGCTGAGACCGTCACCCGTCTGCCGGTGGATACCGAGTCCCGGGACAGCTACGACCGGGACGCCTTCCGTCACTGGAACGCCGACAACGACCCGGATGACGGCTGCAACACCCGCGCGGAGGTCCTGCTCTCCGAGGCCGTCGAGCCCCCTGTGGTCGGGCCTCGGTGCCGCTTGAAGTTCCCCCCGCGGTCGGGACAGCTTGATACCGAACCCGGAACGGTTCAAACTGACCTTTTACCAGAGGGACTTGCGCGATGGCCTGCCTTGTTCAGGGAGCATGTACCGCCAGCGGATGCACGCCCTGGGGCAGACACCCGCGCGTTACGGATGCCGCCCGGCTACACCACTCCACGGGACGCGATCTTCGCGAGATCGTGCTCGGTCTCGTACAGAGGATTTCCCCAGGTATCCGGGGCACCACCACTACAGATAGGACGCGAGTGTGGCCGCGAGGGCTGTGCTACGGAGATAACAAGCCGCGGTGTGGGGATCGATGAGTCGCACGCTCTCCGGGCGGTCAAAGTCAACGCCTAGGAAGTAGTCCTCCAGTGGACGGAGGATAGCGACGGGGTCACCGTGATCGGCCAGGTTCACCCAGCGATCCACACCAGGCGGGCGGCTACCGCGTCCATCAACAGGAGCTGGCAGCAGGCGGTGGAAGACGCCATGCGGCAGGGCGAGGGGAGAGCCCAGGGTGACCAACAGTTCGACGTGCAGCTCTGGATGGGCGTGCAGAGCCTCGTATGCGACCACCGTGCCCAGTGAATGAGCCATCACCACCCGCGGCTGGTGGGTGGCGATCGCTGAGGCGACTTCCTCGCGAGCCGCGATGCGGGCAGGCGCATCCGGGGTGCGTAGATAGGCGGTGACCTCCCGCGTAAACGTGGCGATAAAGGCGCGAGTAAGTCGGCCGTCCAGATGGAAGTGCTTGGCCATGACGGCGGCGAACTGCCGGAGCGGAACGGCCAACCGGCCTTGCGCAGTAGCTTGGGGCAGGTCAAGTGCCTTCAACCACTGCATCGCCAGCGCGGTCTCATCTGGAGTGAGGTGATCGAGGGCGTCATCTGCCGGTCCCTGCGCAACGGGCATTCCCTTGCGCAGGTGGTGGGCGTAGTAAGCGAAGGCTAGGGCACCATCGGGAAGAGGAGAACCGAGCCCTTCAGCAAGGTACTTGGCCCAACGGCCCAGTTGGTAGGCGGCAACCTCCTCTGGCGTGTAGCCGGACTTGTAGTTCCAGATGCCATGGACTCCGAGAATGAGAGACATGGTCGTGTACTCCCGGAAGATCAGCGGGTGGGGTAGGTGAAGCGGGCCAGTAACTAGAGCGCGGGAAGGTGAGGGCTGGGCTCGTGGCCTAAGAGGGTGTCACATAAGGCGACGACGGTCCCCCTGGCTGTAGGATCGTACAGGGCCATGACGTCGCGCTTGGACTCGTCCGAGTAGTTCTTCAACATCATCGACAGCGTCCCTCCTTCTCCGGACCAAGCGCATCCGGTATCAGCGTGTCCACGTTGCAAAGGAAGGCCCCCTGGTTCCCCTTGCAGAGACACGAGCGGCTGCAGGCGCGGCAGCGGTGCCACGACGAAGACAGCATCGCCAGCGCGCCTGCACACGAACTCCCCTGCTAGGAATGGGATAATGCCGCCGCTGACGGTGGCGGACTGGTGGGAGCACCCGTGGGGAAGTCGGAACCGTACCAGCGACCTGGTGAATACCGGGCACTGGTGATCGGAGTCAAGGGTCAAAAGCAGCCCCTGGAGAACCTCGACGAGAAGAAGGACCAGGAGGAGCAGCCTCTCCTCGAATACGCGCCAGAGCGTGCCCGACAGGTTGCAGATGCCCTGCACACGTACGGCTACGAGGTCCAACTGTGCGCCGACGACCCGGGTCCCACAGCTGCCGCCCTGCAGGAGTCCGTCTCATCGGTCCACAATTCCGGCCCTGGGTTCATGGTGGTTCACCTCCTCACACACGGAACGCCGGACGAGACCAACGGTGTGTACCCAGTCGGCGGGGACGGCCGCCAAACCGAAGACGACGTCGAGAGCTGGCTGAAGAGGATCGAGAAGGCAGATCCGGACGGTACCCCCCTGGTGCTGTTGCTCCTCGACATGTGCTACTCGGGCCGTGCGGTCCGGCTCAACTGGCAGCCGCTAATGAGTGTCGAGCGCCGCCGGACCTGGGTAATCGCTGCGTCGGGGCCCCAAGAACGTGCCTACGACGGGTGGCTTTCCCGAGCCGTCACAGAAGTGCTGGGCAACTACCAGGACGGCGTGCTGCGCGTGGACGCCTCACTGCCGCACGTCCCCATTCGTGGGTTTCTCCGGCAGGTAAGGCTCCGGATCGAGCGCTACGTCGCTGAGGGAAGCGGAGAGAAGCAGCGCCTGCACACCCCTCTAACATCACTCGACATCGACGATACCGACCTGGCCCACCTACGCTTCTTCCCCAACCCCCGGTACGGCAAGGAGCATCCGGCATGGACGGGCCCTCAGGAGGCCACCGCGAGCGCGGAACCATCCGCAGTACCGGATCCCGCGCTCACCGCCCTACTGAACGAAGCCCTCGACCCCCGGCACTTCGCTGGACGCGCCTCCGGCACCGAGGCCGTCTCCAATAACGTAGAAGACGGCTTCTTCTGCGGCCGGGAGGCGGAGGCCCGGCAACTCGCGAGCTGGCTGCGCGGGGACGGTACCGCTCTGCGGGTGGTCACCGGCAAACCCGGGGTTGGCAAGTCCGCGCTGCTGGGCGTCCTCGTGTGCGCGGCCCATCCTCGGATGAGAGACGAAACCACGAGACTGTGGCGACAGCTGAAGGCACCGCCTCCGAAGCTGCCACACCCGTACCTGGCGGTCGTGCACGCCCGGCAGCGATCGGTGACGGAGGTACTGGATGCCATAGTCCGCCAGTGGAACCTGACGCCCTCAGCCGACCGGACCGCCAAAGGCATCGCGGACATACTGGCCGCGCGGGAGTCGGCGCCCACTCTCGTGATCGATGCCCTGGACGAAGCCCGGGAGCCTGAGGAGCTGATGAACGAGCTGCTCATGCTGATCGACCGACGCAGACCCGACGGTCAATCCGTGTGCCGGCTCCTGGTCGGCGTCAGAGCCGAGCACCGTTTCCGGCCACTGCTGCGCAAGGCCCGTCGGATGGACGGCCGTCTCGACCTGGACCGCGTCCCCAGACGACGTCTGCGGGCCGATCTTCAAAAATACATAGGGCAACTGCTGAAAACCAGCAGTCCCTACGAAAGCGCGGCCAACGAAGCACTCGCCGACGAACTGGCCCAGGGCATCGCATCTGCGCTGACTCCGCTTCGTGGCGTGGAAGTCGGGGAGTTCCTGGCGGCGGCCCTGTACGTACGCCAGATCTTGGACCGTCCCGTCCCGGCAACCCCCCGCGAGGCCCGCAAACTCGGCGCTGCTGTGCCCAACCAAATGCTTGACCTGCTGGACCTGGACCTGTCCCAACGCCAGGAGGAACCATGGCTGCGGGCGGTACTGACGGTGCTCGCCCACGCGCAGGGCAACGGCATGCCCGAGGAGATCATCCGGGCAGCTGCCGGGCTATTCAGACCGGGCGACGACACGAACGTCCCGTCGATGGACGAGATCCGTTCCTGCCTCGAGGCGGGACGTTTCTACCTTCGCCGGGACGTGGACAAAGAGGGCAACACGCGGTACCGCCTCTTCCACCAGAGCCTGGCGGACCAGATGTACACCGAGGCCGGCGCGCGGGCGGTCTGGCGGCGGCTCCATGCCGAAGCCGGACGCTGGTCGACAACCAACCCCTACCTGTTGGAATTCGCCGGTCACCACGCCCTGGCAGCCGGGGAACTGAAGACCCTGCTCGCGGACCCCGAGTTCTTGGTGCACGCGGATCCACTGACCCTGAACCCTCTCCTGGCCTCGCAGGATGACGAGATGCGTTTCGCTCAACTCTACCGACAGACTTCCCTGCAACGGTTTTCCAGGCCCAGGCAACGGCGAGAGGTTTTGGCTGTTGCCGCAGCAAGGGGATCCCATTCCAATCTGAGGAACGCTCTCACCCGGGGTGCCAATTGGCGCCCCCGGAAGGTGGCGACGGCGCCGCACAGGGAATATCTAGATGTCATTCCAGGCTTCATGGGGGGCGACGGAGCAATTTCTGGCCCTCACCGTTTTGAAACCGCGAGCAAAGACGACCTCGTTTTCCAAGCGATCGCAACCATGACCGTCCGCGAGCGTCCCATGGTCGCGGCTCTGGCTGGCGACCTGCACGTGCACTTTCGGGATGTACACAAAGGCCCGCCACATGGCTTTGACTCCGTTCGGAGCGATTCCGTCTATCTGACCAACATGCTGTGCTGTGCGGCTGTCGGTGACGGCATCGTCGTCCTCGCGGGCGGACCAAAGTCCCCACTGAGCCTTTGGAGGATTCGGAAACCTGGCAGAACTCTGGATATACGCCGTCCAGAGCGGATGCTCGACCCCGGATCGATCGCTCCTCTCACCGAAGTCACGTTGAGCTACATGGAAGACCGCCCCGTCGTCATTGTGTGCGGGGGCGGTCGCGCCAAGGAACACCGCGGCGAGGGCATGGTCGGCTGCTTCGACCTGGAGACCCTGAAACCCCTGGGACAACCGCTCAAGGGCCACCACGGCCCGGTCAATGCCGTCGCCTCGGTCACACTCGGCCGCCACGCACACCTGGTGACCGCGGGCAGCGACGGTGCGGTCCGGCTGTGGAACCTGACCACCGGCACGACTGTCCACACCTTCCACGGCCACGAGGGGCCGGTGGAATCCGTGAAAATGCTGCCCATTCATGGCCGTCCGCACGCACTAACCGGCGGCAGCGACGGGACGATCCGTCTGTGGGACCTGACCCAATTCTCCGACGCTGGAACATTCCAGAGCCACAAAGGTGGGGTGCGTCACATTGTCCCGGTGCTGCTTCAGAAGCGCCCTCATGCGGTGAGCACCGGAAACGACAACACCGTCCGGATAAGGGACCTGGAAACCGGCCTCGAGACGGACTCCTTCACACTGCCCGCCGCACCGGCGTCCATGGCCGTGACCACAGACGGCGAGATCCTCCTAGCGCTCGGCAAGCACATCGTCGCGCTGAAGGCGGCCACCGGAAGGCCGCGACCGCAACCCATCGACCCCGTACGATTTCCCTGACCCGTCCGAAACGGAGGCATCCCAACATGGCACTCGTGCGTCAGGGGGCGCGGATCCCTTATACGGACGGGTAGGCGGGTGCGATCGCAAATCAGGCGCACCCTCGAAAGCGTCACAGACACACGGACCGCACGAGGCACCGAGCGCACCGTGCGCGCCAGCGCAGCCGATCTCACGACGAAGCCGCACCGAAGCACTTCGGTGCGGCTTCGTCGTCTCGCAGCTCGCGCAGAGGCCCCGTCAAGATGGTCCCGACGGGGCCTCGCCGTATCCCCTGCTGTCACACAGCTATCACGAGCTGGGCGGACCCTCCCGGACTGGGAGGCCCTGACCTGCGCTTTCTCCCCCACACTGGACTGGCGTAGACGCCCTTGGACGGTCCTTACAACCTGTGCCATGTGGTACCGGCACGCGCCGTAGGCGCATCCCATTGAGCGCCGTCCTTCCCGCCGCACCACAGGGCCCCAAGCACGCGAAAATGTCTC
>NZ_JBFAKH010000120.1:0-16869 GCF_040655635.1 Streptomyces sp. NPDC050388 | reverse complement strand
GGCAGCGGAGGTGGTCGTACGCGGCCGGGCCGACGCCCGTCCCGGACCGCTGCTGTCGGTGGGGGTGGCGCGCTGGGACGAGGTCATGGACCTGCCCCACCTGGAACACGTCCGTCGCCTCCTCGGGCTGCTCGCCGCCCGCGGCGAGGGCATCACCCACGCCCGCCCCGCCTGCTACGGCGGCGTCGGCTTCACCCCCGCGCTCCACGCGGCCGGGGCCGACGGACAGGTGGTGCTCGTCGGCCCCGACCGGCTGTACCGGGACGACGGTTCGGCAGCGACGGCGAAGACGCGCAGTGCACGGCGGTGATCCGGTTCGGTCGGGGCTTTCCTTCGGCGTCCCGCACCTCGCAACTTCCCGGTGCTCCCGGTCGACCTGCAAGCGGGTCCTCGGTTAGGCGGGGGCCGTGATCACGGACCCGGTGCGTTCGCCGCCGGTGACCGCGCCGCCCGCTCAGGCAGGCGAGCAGGGGTGGCCGGACGCGTCGGCAGTGCGGGCACTCCCCGTGGGGCGGACAGTGGAGAGAGGACTTGCCGCGAGCGTCCGAGGAGGGAGCGGGACATGCTGCATCGCCTGGTCGGAGACCTCATGACCTCGGCCGTCGTGAGTGTGCGGCGGGAGACGGGCTTCAAGGACATCGCCGAGCACCTCGCGGAGCACGACATCACCGCGGTACCCGTCGTCGACGACCAGGGCCGCCCGGTCGGCGTGGTGTCGGAGGCGGACCTGCTGCGCAAACAGGAGAGCCAGGCCGATCCGGGCGGACATCTGGTCGCCGCCCACCTGCTGCCCGCGGAACGCGCCAAGGCCCACGCGCTGACCGCCGAGGAACTGATGACCAGCCCCGCCGTCACGACCCGACCCCAGGGGTCGGTCGTGGAGGCAGCCCGTGCCATGGCCCGCCACCACGTCAAACGGCTGCCCGTCGTGGACGACTCCGGCCGGTTGGTGGGCATCGTCAGCCGCAGCGACCTCCTGCGGGTCTTCCTCCGGCGAGACCTCACGATCAGAGAGGAGATCACGACGGACATCCTGACCCGCACCCTCGGCCTGGACCCCGGCACGGTCACCGTCCAGGTCACCGACGGCCGGGTGACGCTCAGCGGCACCGTGCTGCAGGAGAGCCTCATCCCCATCGCGATACGCCTGTCCGAGAGCGTCGACGGAGTCATCGACGTCACGAATCACCTCCGCCCCGAAACCGACACCACAGCCGGTGCACCACAGCGGTGACCCGCCTTCCTGCCGAGGTCGCCGCGTTGAGAGTGGTGTCGTGCTCAGTCACCTCGCAGGCATCGTGGTACCCGTGTTCGGCCATCTGAAAGTCACCACGGAAACCGGTGCCGCACCGCCTGCGGGCAGCATCATCATCGCCAACCACACCTCCCTCAGCGATCCTGCGATCGTGCTCGCCGCGCTGCACCGCCTCGGCACCGAACCCATCGTCCTCGCGGCTGCGGGGCTGTGGCGCGTCCCCGTGCTCGGCCGCGCCCTGACCTGGGAGGGGCACATCCCGGTTCACCGTCACGACCCGCGGGCCGCCCAAGCGCTGCAGGACGCCCAAGCCGCACTGGCCGCGGGCCGGTCCGTCCTGCTCTACCCGGAGGGTGGGCTCCCGCACCGCAAGGGCGCTCGCGAAGCCCCGCCCCGGCCCTTCCATCCGGGCCTCTTCCACCTCGCGCACTCGACCGGCGCCCCGGTCGTGCCGCTCGGACAGGCCGGAGCCCGTGCACTGGCATCAGGCGGCCTCGTCCAGCAGGTGGCCAGGCTGCTCACCGCTCCGCTGCACCGCCCGAAACTGTATGTGCACGTCGGAGCACCGCTGCGCCTCAGCAGCGAACAGGCCCGGGCCCTCGCCGTGGCCCGCGACGGGCTGACCCGGGCCTGGTACACCGCTGCACGACGGCTCGGCGAGCCGTTGAGGTTGGTCGGGTCCTGAAGACTGGACAACCGGTGTCAACCGATGATGGAGGTAAGCCGCGAAAGGAGTGATCGGCGATGCCACCGCACTGTGATTCCTCTCGACGGTCCCGTCGTGACGGCTGCGCGCAAAGCCCTGGAAGGAAGGGATGTCGACCAGATCCTGCCCTACGTGCCCGAGGCAGGAGAGCCAGAAGTCCGTGAGGCGTTCGGCCTCACCACCAAGGCGCGGACTCTCGGCCAAGAGGCGCAGGAAGTGGCCGACCGCTGGTTCTTCGAGACGGTCGTCCGCGTACACCGCTCCGGGGAAGGAGCTCCCTTCACGGGGCTCAAGCCGGCCGGGCTCGATGTCGGACCGGTGATACCGGCTGCCGAACGTGCCCTCGGCGCCGGCTCCGCGGACGAACTGACCGGGATACTCTGCGGGATCATCCGTGAACAGGTGGAAGAGCGTCACGGCCGCGCCATGGCGTTCAAGGAGCACCTGAAGTGATCAACGGACGGCTCCCTTGACGGAAGGACGGCCCCCGGGCGGGGCCGTTCCCGGAATGCGAAGAGGCGCGGCCCGTGAGCGGGCGTCCCAGTTCCAGGATCGACGCTTTTTGCGCCGTCGGCAGGATCGAAGGCACCAAGTGGGCCGTTCAGGACTCGGCTCGCCGTGCGGTCCCGGCCGGGAAGATCCGCCAACCGGGGCCAAGGGGGCCTTCGGTCTTCCGCGCACAGGCGGTGGGGAATAAGCATGGAAAGGGACACTTGGAGGAGTTCGCCATGAAACGATCCGCTTTCCAGCAGACTCCCGAGGTCCAGGTGGAGACCCGCGGGCAGCTGCCACCGGACGCGGCCGCGTACGCGCGGGACAAGGTACGGGCCGTCCTTGGCCAGACGCGGGAACCGGTTCTGTTCGCCCGGGTGAGGCTGAACCGTACGGCGAACCCGGCCGTGGAGCGCCCGGTGATCGCCCAGGCCAACCTGGACGTCAACGGTCGGCCCGCCCGTGCGCACGTTGCGGCGAGGTCCGCCACCGAGGCCGTGGACCTGCTCCAGGACCGGCTGGCGGAACGACTGGCCCGGCTGGCCGAGCACTGGGAGGCCCGCCGGGGCCGGATGCCCGTGCCCAGCCCGCACGAGTGGCGGCACGGCAGTGAACCCGCCCACCGCCCCGACTACTATCCGCGACCAGTGGAGGAGCGGCAGGTCGTCCGCCACAAGTCCTTCTCCCTCGCCCGGGAGACACCGGAAGAAGCGGCCTTCGAACTGGAGTCGATGGACTACCGCTTCCATCTGTTCACCGCCGCCGACTCCGGCGAGGACAGCGTTCTCTACCATGCCGGGCCGACCGGCTACCGGCTCGCCCAGGTGCACCCCCACCCGCGCCCGGAAGGCAACGTGGCCGTACCACTGACCGTCAGCGAGCTCCCGGCACCCCGGATGAACGTGGCCGAAGCACAGCAGCGCCTGGAGGCCACCGGATTCCCGTTCGTGTTCTTCGCCGACGAGACCACCGGGCGCGGCAATGTGCTGTACCACCGCTACGACGGCCACTACGGCCTGATCACACCCGCCGAGTAGCAGTCCTCACGCACACGCCGACCGCGGCTACCGGACGAGTGCGCCTTCGCCGAAGCGCGGCACGACCGGGTCCCGGCCAACTGGTCGTCGATCCGGCCGCGGAGGGTCCGGGCGGCGTCCGGCTCACCGATCAGGTGACGGACGGCGGAGGGGCACCACCGTCACGCAAACAGCCGATGATGCCGACGCCGCCGAACGTGCTCACGTCAGTCGCCTGCCGCTCATCGTCGGCAAGCCGGAACACGCCGGTCCCCAACTGGTCCCCAACAATGGTCAAAGGCCGGTTTCGGATTGCTCCGAAACCGGCCCTGACCTGTGACTCTCACGAGTCGGGACGACAGGATTTGAACCTGCGACCCCTTGACCCCCAGTCAAGTGCGCTACCAAGCTGCGCCACGTCCCGATGCCCGTCTGACCTGGGGATTCCCCGGGATCAACGCGCACGGAAACAATACCGCACTCGGGACGGTGATCGCGCACCCGTTTGCACGGCGGGGCTTGACCTGAAGTTTGGTTGAGGTTGCACGATCGCCGTATGACGATCACCGAGGAACACACACGTACGTACGGGTTCGCGGATCTGCCGGGGCTGATGGGCCTGATGACCGGCGACGAGAAGCACGGGCCGGCCGCCACCTCCACGCTGGACGTGCTGTGGGTGCTCTACGACCGGGTGCTGCGCGTCTCGCCGGAACGGACGGACGCCCAGGACCGGGACAGGTTCCTGCTGTCGAAGGGGCACGGGCCGATGGCGTACTACGCCGTGCTGGCCGCCAAGGGCTTCCTGCCGGTGGAGTGGCTGCCGGGCTTCGGCTCGTACGACTCCCCGCTCGGCCACCACCCCGACCGGGTGCTGGTGCCGGGGGCCGAGATCGGCAGCGGCTCACTGGGGCACGGGCTGCCGATCGCGGTCGGGACGGCGCTGGGGCTGCGCGCGCAGGGGCTGGACGGACCGGGGGTATGGACGCTGATCGGGGACGCCGAACTGGACGAGGGCAGCAACCACGAGGCGATCGCCTTCGCCGGGCCGGCCGGTCTGGAACGGCTGCACACCGTAGTCGTCGACAACTCCTCCGCCAGTCACGCCCGGCCCGGCGGGATCGTCGCGCGTTTCGAGGCGGCCGGCTGGTCCGCGCTCACCGTCGACGGCCGTGACCACGAGGCGCTGTACGCCGCGTTCACCGCGCCGCATCCGGGCCGCCCGCACGTGGTGGTGGCTCGGGTCGAGCCGAAGTACGCGTGACCCCTCCCCTTCTTTCAGTCAAGTTCGGTATGCGGTATGGAAAGGACTGACTTCCGTGGACACCATGCGTGACCGTTTCGCCCCTGTCGTCACCCGGCTGCTCGACGAGGACCCCCGGGTCGCGGTGGTCCTCGCCGAGATCGGCAAGGACGGCTTCACCGAGGCGCTGCGCCGGCACCCGGACCGGGTCGTCAACGTCGGCATCCGGGAGCAGCTCCTGGTGGGGGCCGCCGCCGGAATGGCGCTCACCGGCCTGCGACCCGTCGTGCACACGTTCGCCAGCTTCCTCGTCGAGCGGCCCTTCGAGCAGGTCAAGCTGGATCTCGGGCACCAGGGCGCGGGTGCCGTGCTGGTGAGCGCCGCCGCGTCCTTCGACTGGCCGGCCGGCGGTTACACACACATGGCGCCCGGTGACGTGGCACTGCTGGACACCCTGGACGGCTGGACCGTGCATGTGCCGGGGCATCCGGACGAGGCCGAGACGCTGCTGCGGCACGCGGTGGCCGCCGGGGACGACAAGGTGTACGTGCGGCTGTCCCTGCAGTCCAACGCGCACCCGCTGCCGGTGGACGGTGAGCGCTTCCGCACCGTCCGCGAGGGCCGCTCCGCGGTGGTGGTCGCCGTGGGGCCCGTTCTGGAGGCCGTCCTCGCGGCCACGGAGGGGCTCGACGTCACCGTCCTGTACGCCACCACCGTCCGGCCCTTCGACGCGGCCGCGCTGCGGCGGGCCACCGGGACCGCCGGGACGGACGTCGTCCTCGTCGAGCCGTACCTGGCGGGTACGTCGGTGGCGCGGGCGAACGACGCCTTGTCCGACGTACCGCACCGGGTGCTGGGGCTGGGCGTGGGGCGGCGGGAACTGCGACGGTACGGGCAGCTCGAGGAGCACGTCGCAGCGCACGGTCTCGACGCCACCTCACTCCGGGAGCGGATCACGGGCTTCGTCTCGGGGTGAACGAATGGCAACGCCCGCCGGTGTTCAGCCCACGGACGGCAGCCCCAGCCGGGGATACGCCTCGAGCAGCCGGGGCGGGGCCGCCTGGCGCCAGGAGTCGGCGAGGATGTCACGCAGTTCGTCCTCGCCGTCGAGGGCGGCGAGGCGCGCCCTGACCCAGGCGAACTGCGCCTCGTGGTCCGCGATCCAGAACTTCTCCGGTTCGGCGAGGGCCAGTTCGTCGCGCTCCTCCTTGGGACAGCGCACGGCGATGGACGTCTCGTCCTCGGGCAGGGTGGCGAACATCTTCCCCGCGACCCGGAACGTGGGCATGCTCCACGCGATCTTCTCCGTGGTGTCCGGCAGGGACAGGGCGATCCGTCGTACGTCTTCGGCATCCGGCATGTCAGGCACCGTAGCGACTGCCACTGACAACCGGTCACGGGACGGGGCCGGTCGCCTACGGTGCTCCGGCGGCCTCACTCAGTGCGTCCAGCACCGGGCGGATCAGCGGGTGCTCCTCGGCTCCCCGGCGTACGGCGGCGAAGACCCGGCGGGTGGGTGCCACGCCGTCGACGGGGCGGACGACGACACCCGTCAGGTCCGTGCCGCGCAGCGCCGAGCGCGGGACCAGGGCGACACCCACGTCCGCCGAGGCCAGCGCCACCACCGCGCGGAAGTCGTCAGAAGTGTGCTCCAGGCGGGGCTGGAATCCGGCGTTCTCGCAGGCCAGGACGAGCACGTCATGGCAGGGGTTGCCGGGGTAGGGGCCGATCCACGGGTCCTTGGCCAGCTCGGCGAGCGGCACCTCGGCGGTGTCGGCCAGCCGGTGGCTGACGGGGACGACCGCGTCGAAGGGCTCCGCGTACAGCGGTACGTGGGTCAGCCGCGGGTCGTCGGCGGACGGCGCTCCCCGGTACTCGACGGCCACGGCGACGTCGATCTGCCGGTCCAGCAGCATCGGCAGGCTGGCGTCGCCCTCGGCGTCCTGGACGTGGATGCGGATACCGGGAGCCGTGGCGGCGAGGCGGACCAGAGCGGGCACGACGACCTGGGCGATCCCGGTCGCGAAGGAGGCGACGGTGAGGGTGCCGGCCGCGCCCGAACTGTAGTCGGCGAGTTCGGCCGCGGCCCGCTCCAGCTGGGCGAAGACCACGTGGGTGTGGTCGAGCAGGATCTCGCCGGCCGGCGTCAGCCGTACCCCCTTGGCGCTGCGCTCCACCAGCCGGTGGCCGGTCTCCTGCTCCAGCGCGGTCAGTTGCTGGGACACGGCCGAGGGGGTCAGGTACAGCGCGGCGGCAGCCGCCGTGACCGTGCGGTGGTCGGCCACCGCACGCAGGATGTGGAGCCGCCGTGCCTCGATCATGAGACCGGATTCTCTCAGATCCCCTCGAACGCCACCGCGCTCCGCTCAGGCGTCGAGCTCCGCCCGCGCCGCCACGAAGGCGTCCACCGCGCGGTTCACGTCCTCGGTGGAGTGGGCCGCGGACAGCTGGACCCTGATCCGGGCCTGTCCCTCGGGCACCACGGGGTAGGAGAAGCCGATCACGTACACACCGCGTTCCAGCAGCAGCTCCGCCAGGCGTCCCGCGCGGGCCGCGTCGCCGATCATCACCGGGACGATGGGGTGGTCGCCGGGGAGGATGTCGAAGCCCTCGCCGGTCATCCGGCGGCGGAACAGGGCGGTGTTCTCACCCAGCCGGACCCTCAGGTCGTCCGCGGACTCCAGCAGGTCGAGGACCTTCAGCGAGGCCGCCGCGATCACCGGGGCGAGGGTGTTCGAGAACAGGTACGGCCGGGAACGCTGGCGCAGCAGGGCGACGATCTCCGCGCGGGCGGCGACATAGCCGCCGGAGGCGCCGCCGAGCGCCTTGCCGAGGGTGCCGGTGAGGATGTCGACGCGGTCCATGACGCCGTGCAGTTCGGGGGTGCCGCGTCCGCCGGGTCCGACGAAGCCCACGGCGTGCGAGTCGTCGACCATGACCATGGCGTCGTGGCGGTCGGCGAGGTCGCAGATCTCGTCCAGCGGCGCGACATGGCCGTCCATGGAGAAGACGCCGTCGGTGACGATCAGCTTGCGTCGCGCCCCGCCCTCGGCGGCCTCCTTCAACTGGCGCTCCAGGTCCGCCATGTCACGGTTGGCGTAACGGAAGCGGCGGGCCTTGGACAGCCGGATGCCGTCGATGATCGACGCGTGGTTGAGCGCGTCGGAGATCACCGCGTCGTCCGGGCCGAGCAGCGTCTCGAACACGCCGCCGTTGGCGTCGAAGCAGGACGAGTAGAGGATCGTGTCCTCCTGGCCGAGGAACGCCGACAGCCGGGCCTCCAGCTCCTTGTGCACCTCCTGCGTGCCGCAGATGAAGCGCACCGACGCCATGCCGTAGCCCCAGCGGTCGAGGGCCTCGTGGGCGGCGGCGAGCACCTCGGGGTGGTCGGCGAGGCCGAGGTAGTTGTTGGCGCAGAAGTTGAGGACCTCACCGGGCCGGCCGCCCGCGGTGACGTTCACGGTGGCGGACTGCGGGGTGCCGATCACCCGCTCGGGCTTGTGCAGTCCGGCGGCGCGGATCTCGTCGAGGGTGGTGCGGAGGTCGTCGCGCACGGAGTCGAACATGGGAAGGCTCCTGGATGAAGGTGCTCGCGGATGAGGTGGATGCCGAAGAAGAGGAAGGTGTCGGGCGGGCGCCGGGGCGGGGGTGCCCGGGACGGGGTGCCGGGGTCAGGACGTCCAGTCGAGGATGATCTTGCCGCCGCGGCCGCTCGCCGCGTCCTCGAACGCCGCCTCGAAGTCGCGGTGGGAGTACCGGCCGGTGATCACGGGGGCGAGGTCCAGGCCGCCCTCCAGCAGCACCGACATGGCGTACCAGGTCTCGAACATCTCACGGCCGTAGATGCCCTTGAGGGTGATCATCGAGGTGACGATCCGGGCCCAGTCGACCGGGAACTCCTCGGCCGGCAGACCCAGCATCGCGATCCGGCCGCCGTGGGTCATGTTGGCGATCATGTCCCGCATCGCCTCGGGGCGGCCGGACATCTCCAGGCCGACGTCGAACCCCTCGCGCAGACCGAGGATCTGCTGCCCGTCGGCGATGGCCGACTCCCCCACGTTCAGCGCCAGGCTCACGCCGATCTTGCGGGCGAGTTCCAGACGCTCCTCGCTGACGTCGGTGATCATGACATGGCGGGCTCCGGCGTGCCGGGCCACGGCGGCGGCCATCAGGCCGATCGGTCCGGCGCCGGTGATCAGGACGTCCTCCCCGACGAGCGGAAAGGACAGGGCGGTGTGCACGGCGTTGCCGAACGGGTCGAAGATCGCGGCGACGTCGAGGTCGACGGGCACACGGTGCACCCAGACGTTGGTCGCGGGCAGCGCGACGTACTCGGCGAACGCGCCGTCGCGGCCGACGCCGAGCCCGATGGTGGCGCGGCACAGGTGCCGTCGTCCGGCCAGGCAGTTGCGGCACTTGCCGCACACGAGGTGGCCCTCGCCGCTGACCCGGTCACCGGTCTTGATCTCGTCGACGTCCCGCCCCGTCTCGACGACCTCGCCGACGAATTCGTGCCCGAGGACCAGCGGAGTACTGATCGTCTGTCGGGCCCAGCCGTCCCAGGACCGGATGTGCAGGTCGGTGCCGCAGATACCGGTGCGCAGCACTTTGATCAGCACGTCACCGGGCCCGACGGCCGGCTCCGGAACGTCCGCGAGCCACAGCCCGGGTTCGGCCTTCTCCTTGACGAGCGCCTTCAACGCCACGGCTCCTGAGGGTGAGTCCCGGCTCCCGGGCATGCCGGAGCAGCCCAGGCCGGGAGGCGGAGTGGATTCGCACTGCAATCTGCCGTACGCCACCCTCACCGGTCCATCGAGGATTTCTTAAGCGTGGCCGCAGCTTTCCTTCACGCCGTCACCCCATCGGCCCCCTGCTCACCTGCCCACCACCGGGCCCGTGGGTTCACCACGACGGCCCGTCGATCTCTCCGTGTTCCAGGTGTGCCAGGTGTTCGAGGTTTTCGAGGCGTTCGAGGCGTTCGAGCCGTACGACGAGCCCCGCGGCCTGCTCCTTGATGGAAGCGAGCCCCGCCTGCCCCCAGGCCCGCGGCTGGATGTCGGAGACCGACACGGTGCCCAGCACCATGCCGGTGCTGTCGATGAGCGGGGCGCCCAGGTAGGAGCGCACCCCGAACTCGTCCACGACCGGGTTGCCCGCGAACCGCGGATAGTCGCTCACGTCCCCCAGGGCCAGTGCCTTGCGCCGGGCCACCACATGGGGGCAGAAGCCGTGGTCGCGGGGCAGTGCCCGGCCCAGCAGGGCGCCGGTGCCGTCGCCGCGGACCACGGGCGCGACCGCCGGGGCGTGCAGACCGGCGAAGAACTGCCCGTCCTCCCTCAGGAAGTTGACCATGGCGTACGCCGCCCCGGTGAGCTCGGCGAGGCCGTACGCGAAGGCGTCGAGCGTGGGCTCGGGGCGCTCGCCCAGGCCCAGTCGGCGCAGCCGCCGGGTGCGGGCCGGGGCCTCCTTGTCCTCGGGGGTGAGCAGCAGACGACCGGCCGGGCGGGGCGGGTCGTAGCTCATGGGCGGACTCCCTGGGTATGGGCAAAACGCATATACGGGCTCCTTGACGGTGTGCGGGGATCACATATGGGCGCCATACCCCGTGGCAGGGGCCGGGGCGTGGGCGATGAGGTGGCGTACCAGGGTCAGCAGGGTCTGTACGCCCGAGCTGGAGATCCGGGCGTCGCAGCACACGACGGGGATCTCGTCGGTCAGGTCCAGGGCGGCACGCACCTCCTGGGGGTCGTAGCGGAAGGCACCGTCGAACTCGTTGACGGCGATGACGAAACCGAGGCCGCGCTGCTCGAAGAAGTCGACGGCGGCGAAGCACTCCTCCAGGCGCCGGGTGTCGGCGATGACGACCGCGCCGAGGGCGCCCTCGCAGAGTTCGTCCCACATGAACCAGAACCGCTCCTGGCCCGGTGTGCCGAACAGGTACAGCACATGCTCCGGATCCAGGGTGATGCGGCCGAAGTCCATCGCCACGGTCGTCTCGACCTTGTTCTCGATCCCGTCGAGCCGGTCGGTGGCGGCACTGACCGTGGTGAGCAGTTCCTCCGTGCTGAGCGGCGCGATCTCGCTGACCGCGCCGACGAAGGTGGTCTTGCCCACGCCGAACCCGCCCGCCACCAGGACCTTGAGCGCGGTGGGGAACGGTTCGGTGCCGGTGCCGCGGTCAGAGCTGTCGTCGTAGTCCATCGAGCACTGCCTCCAGAAGGGCCCGGTCCGTCGGGTTGTGGTCGGACACGGGGGGCTTGGTGGTGAGCCCCCCGCAGTCGACGAGGTCCGCCAGCAGCACCTTGGTGACGGCCACCGGCAGCTTGAGGTGGGCGGCGACCTCGGCGACCGGGAGGGGGGCGCGGCACAGGTCGAGTGCCTGCGCATGCTCGGGGCCGAGGTAGCCGAAAGGGGTGGCCCCGGTGGCCATCACCTGCGACATCAGGCCGAGTTCGACGGTGGGGCGGGTACGGCCGTCGCTGACGGTGAAGGGGCGCACCAGCCGCCCGGCCGCGTCGTCCAACCAGGGGCCGTCGCCGGCCGCCGCCACGTTCAAGGCCTCATCACCGGGGGTTCGGCGGCGGGCTGCCGGGGAGCGGTCATCAGATACGGCCGGACGCTCTTGACCAGCATCGCCATCTCGTAGCCGAGCACCGCCGCGTCGGCCTCGCGGCCGGCCAGCACGGCGAGGCAGGTGCCGGAACCGGCGGTGGAGACGAACAGCAGGGTCGAGTCGAGTTCGACGACGACCTGGCGGACCTCGCCGCCGTCGCCGAAGCGGATGCCGGCGCTGCGGCCGAGCGAGTAGAGGCCGGAGGCCAGGGCTGCCATGTGGTCGGCGCTGTCCGCGTCGAGGCCGTGCACGGACTTCACCAGCCCGTCGCAGGAGAGCAGCACGGCACTCGACGTGTGCGGTACCCGTTGCACGAGGCCGCTCATCAGCCAGTCGAGGTCGGACACGTGGGCGGTCGGCGCATCGCTCGCCATGGTGGATCGACTCCTTGGGGTACGAAGGTCTGCGGGAGCGCTGTGGGTGGGTGCGGGCATGCTCATCCGGCGGGTGCGCTCCCGTCGTCCCGGGCGGTGTG
Organism: Streptomyces sp. NPDC050388; assembly: GCF_040655635.1. Lineage (NCBI taxonomy): Bacteria > Bacillati > Actinomycetota > Actinomycetes > Kitasatosporales > Streptomycetaceae > Streptomyces > Streptomyces sp. NPDC050388. Next base: position 5,069 of record NZ_JBFAKH010000120.1, on the reverse strand, counting down.
GTCGGTGCGGGGCGCGGGCACCCCGTCATGGGCACCGCGCATTTCCCGGGGCACCGCGGGCACCTGGCGCGCCTCCATGGTGTGGGGCTCCATGGTGTGAGGTTCCGTGGCACGGGTCTGCGTGGTGTGGAGCAGATCCATGGGGTGGGCGTCCATGGGCCGTGACGGCAGCATGGACACGGACCCCGTGGGGTCGCCCCCCATGTGCTCGCCGGCGTTGTCGTCGCGCCCCATGTGGCCGGCGTCCGTGGGTTGTTGGGTTTCGGCGAGGCTGACGCCCCGTTGGAAGGCCGCCATCAGGTGGGGATCGTGACCGGCGACGTGTTCGGTCTCCTGACGCGGCGTGGGGCCGTCGCGGAGTTGGGGCACGAGGTGCTCCTGGGCACGGCGGCGGGGCAGCCGGGGTTTGTCCATGGTGCCGCGCACCGTGCCGTCGCGCGAGGTGAGGAGAGCGGCCCCCGCCCCGTTCTCAGCGAGGGTCCGCCGGTCGTCGGGGTTGACGCCGGGGGTCGCCTCGGCCGGGTTGGGCCGTACCCCGCGGGCACCCCGCAGCGGCAGGGGTGGTGCCACGCCGTCGGGGGGCGACGGGGCCGGAACGGTGGCGTGGTCGCGGCGGTGCGACCGCTCTCCCGCGGCATGCGGCACCGGGGTGCGGGGCGCCCCGGACCCCTGCATCGGTCCGGGTCCGGAGCCCGCCTGCGGATCGGGCAGCGGGCCGGTTCCGTATTCGGCGGGCCCGGGCAGCGGGACACCCCCGGGCGTGGGCACGGGGTGCCCGGGCCGGGGCGTCGGCCCGCCGCCGTGCTCCGCGCCCGGCACCGCGTCGTTCTCTCGCGGCTGTCCCGTGCCCTGCCCCGCGCCCCACGGCTCCGCGCCCAGCAATGACTGCGGCACGACGAGCACGGCCTGCACTCCGCCGTAGATGTTGCTCTGCAGCCGGACCTGGATGCCGTGCCGCTTCGCGAGCTGCGAGACCACGAACAGACCGATGCGTCCGTCGGCCAGCAGGCCGGCCACATTGACCTGGTCCGGGTCGGCGAGCAGGACGTTCATCCGTTCCTGCTCGCCCATGGGCATGCCGAGTCCGCGGTCCTCGACCTCGACGGCGAGCCCGGAGGTGACGAGGCCTGCGCGGAGCAGCACCTGGGTGTGCGGGGCGGAGTACAGCGTGGCGTTCTCGACGAGTTCGGCCAGCAGGTGGATGACGTCGGCGACGGCGTGCCCGCGCAGGGTGCCGTCGATCGGCGGGACGAGTTTGACCCGCGAGTACTGCTCGACCTCGGCGATGGCCGAGCGCAGCACCTCGCTCATGGAGACGGGGTTGCTCCACTGCCGCCGGGAGACGGCTCCGCCGAGCACGGCGAGGTTCTCGGCGTGGCGGCGGATGCGGGTGGCGAGATGGTCGACGTGGAAGAGTCCCTTGAGCAGGTCGGGGTCCTCGATCTCGTTCTCCATCTCGTCGAGGAGGGAGATCTCGCGGTGGACCAGGGACTGCAGGCGCCGGGCCAGGTTGACGAACACCTCGAGCTTCTGTTCGTTGCCCGTCTGGCTGGAGAGCTGGGACGCCTGCACGACGGCGGTGACGGCGCCGTCGTGCGCCCGGGACAGGTCGGCGGCGAGCAGGTCGAAGTCGTCGGCGTCCTCCGGCGTCCTGTCGCGCTGTCCCCGTGGTGGCGGGCCCTCCCCCCGGCGCAGGGCGTCCACCAGAGCACCCAGGTCGACCTCGCGCCGAGCCGTGCTCCGACGCAGGCTCTCCACCCTCTCGTGCACGGAGCGGGCGGCACGGTCGGCGGCCACGGCGGCGATGACGATGCCGGCGAGGGCCACCGACCCCGCGCCGCCGAGCACGGCCCACAGCGTGGCGCCGGGTCGTACCCCGGTGGAGCGGACCGTGAACAGCACGGCCGCGCAGGCGCTGAGGGCGACCGCGACGGGCGGCAGCACGGCGAGCCGCAGCAGCTGGGGCCGTATCTGCGTCTCGGGGAGCGCGGGGGCGGGCCGGGAGGACGGGCGTCCGTGCCGTCCGCCCTCCCGCCGGTCCGTGCGGGAGGCCGGAGCGCGGGAGCCGGGCACCGGTGTCCTCGAACTGGTACTGGCCCGTCGGTTCCGGGTGCCGGTCGCGCCCGAGACGTCGGCCGGGCCCGGCCGACGGGACTCCTCTCCCCGTCGGCTCCCTCGTCCGTCTGCTGCCTGCACGTACCGGTCCCCGCTCCCTGATCCGATCCGGTGAACATGACCCCGGGGCGCGATGCGCCCGACCGACACTCACCGTAGTCACCACCGCATCACGTGCGGTGGTGAGTTGACAAACTTGCCCGGACAGCGTCCCGCTCTGGTATGAGGCGTCGTACGACAGACCGATAAACTCGTCAGAGAGCCACTCGGAAACGGTCACAGATCGATCCGGCCTGGTCAGAAGCGGTCACGAGCGCAGACCGAGGGCCGGGGAGCTCATGGCTCCCCGGCCCTCACCCTTCCGGCGCCCACTCACCCGGGACCGCCGCGGCGGCCGCGGTCCCTCCGTCACGGCGTCCCCCGGGGATCCTTCACACCCGAGGGAGACCCACAGAATTCTCACTCTCCGTAGCAGCACAGGCCATGGCTCCTGAGCTCCTGGGCTCCTGGGCTCCTGGGCTATGTCACTCCTCTCCCACCAGGTCCAGGTCCTCGTGGGAGGAGGCGGAGGGGGCCGTGACGGGGGCGGGCAGCGGCCACTTGTGGTTCGGGACGTGTCCCACCTCCCGCCACCACGTCTTCGTCGGCAGCTCTCCCGCGGGCTCGAACGGCAGGCCCGGGACGGGGAAGGCGGCGGGCTGACCGACCGCGTCGGCGGCCGCCATCGTCCACTCGCCGGGCTCCGCCCAGGGGTGCGGCGCCAGGTTGAAGGTGCCCCAGTGGATCGGCAGGAAGACACCGTCCGGGCGGCCTCTTTGCAGGTCAAGATGGGCCTGGATACCCTCGGCCGGGTTCATGTGGATCTCGGGCCAGGAGCCCGGTCCCGGGACCGGGTCCAGTCGGCCCTTGGGCCAGAAGTCCGAGTACGCGCCGATCTGGATCATCGTCGCGTCGAACGGGCCGTGGTCGGCGCCGATGTCCTTGAAACCGTCGAAGTAGCCGGTGTCGCCGCTGTGGTACACGCGGTGCTCCGCACCTGCCACGACCCAGGAGGCCCACAGGGTGTGCTGGGCGTTGCGCAGTCCCCGGCCGCAGAAATGGCGGGCCGGGGTGGCCGTGAGGGTGAGTCCGCCGACCCTCGTCGCCTCGTACCAGTCCAGTTCGCGCAGCCGGTCGGCGGACACGCCCCAGTGCTCCAGATGAGCACCCACCCCGAGCGGCACGGCGAACAGCGTGTCCGTGCCGGCCAGCGCCTTGATGGTGGGCAGGTCCAGGTGGTCGTAGTGGTCGTGCGAGATCACCACGACGTCGACCGGGCCGAGCGCGGCCAGCGGCAGGGGCACCGGGTGCAGCCGCCGGGGCCCGACGAAGGGGAAAGGGGAGCAGCGCTCGCCCCACACGGGGTCGAACAGGACCCGCTGCCCGTCCATCTCCGTGAGGACGCTGGAGTGGCCCATCCAAGTGAGGCGCAGCCCGGTGGCCGGCGGCCGGGCCAGGTCGGCGAGGGTGGTGGAGTGCACCGGCACGGTACCGCGCGGCGCACGGCTGTGCCGGGCCTCCTTGTCGAAGTAGGTCTTCGCCAGGTCTCGGGCCGCGCCCTCGGACCGGGGCCGGACGGGGTCCCCGGGGTTCTGGAACACCCCGTCCCGGTAGTGCGGGGATCTGCGGATGCGCTCCATGCGCTCCCCACTCGGGTCCGCGCCGAAGGCCGCGGACCGCAGCGCACGGAGCCCGGAGCTCTGGGAACGGAAACCGGCCACGATGCCTCCCAGCGGAGTCGGTCAGACATCCCATTATGTGCGGACAGGCCGGTACCGCGGTGTCGGACGGGACGGAACCGGCCGCACGGGACGAGGGGCCGACCGGGCTCCGGCCCCTCGCGGGGGCGGGGTGCGGGCGCCCGCTCCCGCCCCCGCGCCCAGGCCTGTTGCCCGCCGCCTCCGTCCCCCTCCGGCGTTACGCCACCGAGGCGATCCGCACCTTGATGTCGTCCGGGGACAGCGTCCCCTTCGCCGTCACGTGGTCCCCCGACGATTCCCCGCGCAGTCGGCGCCCTATCCACGGCACCAGGTACTCGCGCGCCCAGTGGACGTCGTCCCGTCGGACGTCGAGGTTGCCGCGCGGCGGCAGCGGGGGCCAGGGCTGCTCCGGGTCGGCCGGGACGTCCAGGCCGAGGGCCTGGCCCGCGCGGAGCGCCACGCGCGTGTGCCCCTCGGGCGACAGGTGGAGCCGGTCCGCGTCCCAGGCCCTGCGGTCCTGGACGCTCCTCAGGGACCACAGGTCGAGCACCGGGCAGCCGTACCGGTCGGCGACGGCCCGCACGTGCCCGTTGTAGGTGGCGATCTTTCCGCGCAGATGCTTGAGCAGGGGCACCCCCCGGGTGTCGAACCCCGTGGTCACCAGGACCGTGCCGGAGACCGCCGTGAGCGCGGCCACAGCCTGCTCGAAACGCTCGGCCACCTCGTCGGGGTCGGTGCCGGGGCGGAGGATGTCGTTGCCGCCCGCGCAGAAGGAGACCAGCGCGGGAGCCAGTTCGACGGCCCGCGGAACCTGGTCGGCCATGATCTGGTCGAGCAGTTTTCCGCGCACCGCGAGATTCGTGTACTGGAAGTCGCCTTCGGGACGACGGTCGGCGAGAAGTACGGCGAAGCGGTCGGCCCAGCCGACGAACGCCCCGTCCGGGCCGGGGTCGCCGACGCCCTCGGTGAAGCTGTCCCCCACCGCCACGTACGACCCGATCACTGATGTGCTGTCACTCTTCGAATCGTCTGCCACGAGGGGACATGATTCCCTTTCGAATGTGACCTACGCGACCGTAGGAAGGGGTTGACGTGCGGTGAGATAAGCCACTCCCGAAGCATCGCCCCATTCCGGAACAGCCCTGTCGGCAAGAACGTTGAGGGGCGAAGCACGCCCGGGGGGGGGGGCCCGGGGTGGGGGGGGGGGCGCCGGGC
>NZ_JBFAKH010000119.1:0-17147 GCF_040655635.1 Streptomyces sp. NPDC050388 | reverse complement strand
GCCCGCCGAGGCCTGAGCACCGGCCCGAAATCTGACCCCCACCACGCCCCGACGCGCTGTCAGAGATCCAGGCTCCCAACAACGTGACAGCGCCCTCAGCACCGCTCCGGTCTCCTCATCGACCAGGGTGACCCGGGCGTCCGGCAGCGCACCGTACACGCCGACCCAGACGACGAACTTGTCGCGGGCCACGGCCTCGCTGCCCCACCAGCCGTGCATCGTCGGGCGGCCTGCCGTGATCAGGATCAGGTGATAACGCCGGTCGGAACCGAGTCTCATCCCGTCAGCCTCCGTCGGGCGGGCAGTCGCCCGCCACCAGGACGGCGCCCGCGCGGGAGTGCCACCTAGCGAAGGACGTTCTGGTGACCGGCCGGGGCGGCGGGCGGGATTTTCGGGCCGGGGGCGGTGGGCGGCGCGGGCATCACCCGGGCCAGGTCGCGGCGTATGCGGTCGGCTTCACCGCGTACCTGGGCGGGGATGTCGCCGCGCTCGGCGACGAGGCGGCTGTAGATGGGGGTCTCCTGGAACACGGCGGGCTCTGCTCTCTTGCGTCGGGTGGCCGGGCGGCGGTCAGCTGCGCCCGGACGCTCACATCTGTGGGTCGAGGCCGAACTGGTTCATCAGGTCGGTGAACAGTTCCTGCGCATTCTCCTGCAGGGCCTCGGCGTCGTCGGCGGGGGTCAGCGTGCCGGTTGCGGGCCGGATCCGGCGCAGGCGACGGGCGTGGTCGGGAGTCTGTGTGAAGGCGTGGTCGTAGGTGGCGACGGGGACCAGCGCCGGGGCCGCCGGGGAGGGTGCGACGGCGGTGAGGGTGGCGGTCAGCTGCGGGGCGCTGTCCACCCGCGGCCGGCGCGCCAGTTCCCGGGCGGGGGCGCAGACCTCGCGGCAGCAGGCGCCGACGAAGTCCTGGGACACCCGAAGGTCCGCGTCGGGGTTGTCGTCTGTGCGGTGTTGTCTTGCGGCGCGCCAGGAGACGTGGGCGGCCGGCAGCACGGTCCCGTCGTGGTGCAGTTCGGCATGGACGCCGCGGGCGTCTTTCAGGGGAAGGGTGCTCAGGACCCAGCGGCGCAGGCCGGGGCGCGGGTGGTGGGTGACGATCTGCAGGCTCGCCAACGGGCCGGGCGTCGTGACGGCCTGGCTGTGGCGGCGGGCGGCGGCGGCCACGGCGGTGGTGTCCTCGCGGGTGGGGCGGGGAGCGGTGCGCGGCAGGGGGCGTTCGGGGCGGGCGAGGGCGAAGAAGGAGACGGCCGGCTCGTGCTGCTGGGCGGCGACGGTGTCGCGGGCGTGGGCGAGTATCTGCTGCAGTTCGTCCTCGGCGCGCTGGGCGCGGGTGAAGCGGTCGCGGTAGGCGCGCTCGAGCTGGTGCTCGGCCGTCCAGGCGGTGTGGTCGCGGTCGCGGTAGGGGGCGACGGCGGCCTGCTGGTCCTTGTCCCGGGCGGCGGTGCCGTAGACGAGATGGGGGGCCATGGGGCTGGCCGGGACGTCGGCCACCAGGACACTGCGGGCGCCGTCAGGCGAGGTGAGAAGGGTGAGGGTGAGGTCGGCCAGGTAGGGCTGGACGTGGTTGCGGACCCACTGGCCGTACTGCTCGGTGTTCGCCTCGTCGGGGTCGATGCCGACCAGCTCGCACGTGGTGTCCCGTACCCCGAAGCTGATCAGGCCGCCGCGGGTGTTGGCCATCGCGGCGACGTCCTTGGCCGGCTCGTTGAACCGGCCCTCGCGCGGGGGCCGGGGAAGATGCTCCTTCCAGTCCAGATCGTCGAACTCGGCCAGCCGGTCGGCGGCGGCCCGGGCGACCATGGCGAAGGAGAGGGGGCCGGGCGGCACGCCGAGGTGCTCGTGCAGTCGCGTCCAGGAGCCGGCCATGCGCGAAACCCTACGGCCCGGCGCTGACAACGCCGGTGGCACCGCTCTTGGCCGTCGGTGCATGTCCCGTCCGGCGTGCGGCTGCCACGTCAAACCGAGCGGGGTGCTTATGGTGCGGCGCTCTCGCGTCCTGCCTGGCGTATGCGCGGATCGGCGGTGCGGTCGTCGGCGACACCGCTGAAGTGCTGTGCGGATTGCGGATGGTCCCGCAGGACGGAGGCCATGACGGCTGCGGCGTCACTCTTCAACGACCGTAGCCAGGGCCAGATCTTGTCCTGGACCTCGAGGCGGCCGCCGCGGTCGAGAACCGCCCCGGCGCACCCGGTGTCGGGGCCGTCCGCCAGGCACGAGACGCCGACCAGTCCAACCGGGTCGTACTCGGCCGCCTTTTGGCTTGGCCGCTCCCCCGCGGGCGAGCCGGGACGAGTCCTGCATCGGGACGGCCGGGACGGCGTCCTCGGCCGTCCAGTCGCCGTCGATGAGCGCGGCGACCAGGCGTGCGTCAGCTTGGGGAGCCGGCCGGTGCGGTGCTTGGTGCGGGCCTTGGCGAGCCAGGCGCCGACGGGGGTGGTGGCGGGGGCTGCGAGGTGGCCGTACTGGTCGCGGTAGGACTGGGCGGCGGCGGGAGCGGGAGACGGTCTGGTCGCGGGGGGCGAAGGAGGCCAGGTCCATCGCTTGGGCGATGCGTTCGGGGTGGACGGTGAAGTCGAAGTGCCAGCGGCGTTCGATCACGGTGCTGGTCTCGCGTGGGAGGCGGTTGGCCTTGTCCGGGAGGCGTTCGAGGATGCGGTGGTCGTCGTCCACGGCTGCCCCTTGCCTCGCTGTGCATCGCGGCGGCCCAGGGCGGCGCGTACAGGCGTCACGGCGGTGTCGCCTTCGCGGGCAGGGCGTCTGTGCGGGTCGGGCCCGGGTGGGCCGTGGGGCGGGAGCGGGTGAGATGTTTCGCGTCCGGTGTCTCGTCCGATGGACTGGCGGGGAAGGTGCAGCAGCCGGGTGCGGCGGTTCGCACGGGTGGTGATTGCCCAGGACAGCGGCGATAGCACCGTTTGGGTGGGTAGCATCCGGCAGCAACACATCCGTTCAGAGGAGCATGCAGCAGTGGCCAACGAGCCGGAAATGCCCACCACCCAGAGTCTTCAGAGCCAGTACGCGGCCCAGTTCACCAAGGACCTCGCGGCCAACCGGGAGGAACAGGCCCGTCTGCGGGAGCGTCTTGGGCAGCTCGAGGCGGATGAGGCCTGGCTGGTGAAGGCGCTGGAGACGGTGTCCGCCCCGGCCGAAAGCGGCTTTGGTGCCCAGGCGCCCGAGGGCGAGCCGGTGCAGCCGCAGGACAGCGCGTCCGGGCCCACGGAGCCGGCCGAAGTAACCGAGGCGGCCGTTGAGGCTTCTGCGGCTGTTCCCCAGCAGCGGCAGGACAAGCCGGCCGAGGCACCCGTGAAGAAGACCACGGCCAAGAAGACGGCCGCCAGGAAGACGGCGGCGAAGAAGACCACGGCGAAGCAGGCACCCGCGGCGAAGAAGACGGCATCCACGGCCGGTGAACCGGCCCTGGGTGAGTTGCTGTTGACCGTCCTCGAAAAGCACGCCGGGCAGCCGCGCACCGCGAGTGAGGTCGCCGGCGACCTGGAGCGGGAGTACCCCGAGCGGGCCCGGGACGTCAACACCGTGCGCAACACCCTGGAGCGGCTGGTGGCCAAGAGCCGCGTCGAGCGGATGAAGCAGAAGAACACCGTGCTGTACACCGCCGTGGCCGAATCCGCGCCCGCTACGAAAGACACGGCCATGGAAGCGTCTCCGGCGGCCGAGACGGCCGGTGTCGAGGAGGCCGGGAAGGCGCCGGCACAGGCCTGACTTCCTCGCCCGGCCGCGGTGACACCGTCCGGGCTTGGCGGGAGCCCGCAGCACGATGCGTGGGGTCGGGCAACAATGCCCGCTGATGAGGAGTGGGGAGCCCCTTGCCGGGCGCGGGGCCTTCCCCTCCTCCCCGGCCTCTGCAGCGGGATGCCGCCGGGTGCCTGTGCGTGGCCGTCCACGGGGTAGCCGCGCGTGTGACGTCTCACTTCGCCGGCCGGCCCGGCTCTCACTGCACGTCAGACGTTTTCACTGGCCACGACCTTGATTCGTTGACATCGCGCGAGAATCAAGGGTGGCGCCTGCTGAGAACGTGCAGCGCGTCGACGTGAGACGTCGCACCGCCCGCCGCCCGGTGCGCCCTGTGCGGTCAGGCCCGCGTCGGCTTCGGGCAGTTCGTCCTCCCCGGCCCGCGGCATCTCGTTGCTCACCGGTGCACCGTAGAGCCCGGTCACCCGGCCGGGGTTGGCGTGGCGGCACGGGAGCGTGGACGGGGTGGGCGCAGCAGACCAGGACGTGCGGCGGATCACTCCTCGGCGCGGTCCCCTCAGCAGGCACACCGGCTACGCCACCCCGAAGCGCCGGGCTGCGTTCGTTCAGAAGGGGTCGGGCGGCATCTCCAAGAGGCGCCGGCCGTGAGCGGTCATGCCCTCCTGCGTCCACTCCGTCAGCAGATGCGCAGCCTCCCGCGTACGGCTGGCGTCGTGGCCTGCGCCGTCTGCGAAGAACTGGACGAAGAGGCCGGCCGCGGGACGGTCCGCGTCTTCGGCGTCGCAGGACGGGCACGGCTCCCAGTGGATCGGCGGCCCGTCCTGGTCGTCCTGCGGCGCGACGCCGCTCATGATGAGGTCGCCCCCGCACCGTGAACACTGCGGCAGCCGATCAGCGAACTTGGGTATCGCCACAGCCTCACCCTCTTGCGCTGCACATGGCCTTCTCGCCCAAGGCCCGCTGAACTGTGCGGTCAGCCCCTTCGTCGAAGGGGGTGACCGGTCAGGCGGGGCGCAGCGAGCGGAGCCGGTCGGCGATGTCGTACACCGTCAGGCGCAGCGCGCGGATGTCGGTGATCAGGTCACGCCACGGCTCGTAGGAGGCGTCCACGGTCTCGCCGGACGCCCGGACGTACGCCACGGCGACGCCGTAGGCGAAGTACTCGTTACGCGCGGGCAGCGGCCGCAGCAGCACGAGCTGTTCCAGCAGCGCGGCCGCCCGCCAATACGCGTCGGGCTGGCCGACCTCGATGTGCGGGGTGTTCACCCGGTGCCGGGCCACGGCGGCGACGAGCCCGGAGTAGTCCCGCACGGCCAGCTCTTTGCCGAGCAGTTCCTCCTGCCGGTCAAGGAGCCAGCGGACGTCGATGTGCAGGTCCAAGGTCAGGCCGCCCGGTGCATGCGGTCGGTGCCCTGGGGGAGGCCGCCGAAGTCGCGGTCGAAGGCCTCGGCGATCCCGGGCTGGGAGACGGCCTGTCGGAAGGCCGTGGTGGCCTGGCCCAGCTTCAGCTGGTTCTCCTCCTGGACGGCGAGTTCCGCCACCAGCGCGCGGACGCTCGTGCCCCGGGCGGCGGCGATGGCGGCCAGCCGGTCTCTTGTCTCGGTGTCGATCTTCACGGTTGTGTCTGCCATGCCTACGAGTATGCACCCATGACTACCTTCATGAATACCTCTCGGGCCGTCGCGGACGGTGCGACCGGGTACGCACCCGCCCATGACACGGACCTTTGCGAGCCAGCCCCGCCCCTGCCCTCCGGCTCCGATGGGTGAGTGGAACGAGGTCTGCGAGAGGGGGTCGACGGCAACGGCCGGTGCCGGGGACTGTTCGCCCCGCCCTTCGATTCCTGACCGTGCCGGCGCCCGTGGCCGACAGCGCCAGCGGCGGCAGGTGCGCGGGGCACAGCAGGTGTCCGCAGAGGGCATACCGGTCGCGGGCACCAGTGCTGATCCGTGGGTGCATAGGGCTGTAATAGGCAGGACAGCGCAAGGGCGGGCACGGGATCCTTGAGTGCATGACGTGGGCATCAGGGAGTCGGGCGGTACGGGATGGGGATTATGTGGCGCGGGTGCGGAGGCACCGGCCCAGTGCTCTGCTGCCGCTGATCGCGCGAGCGTCGGCTACCTATTCGTTGGAGTCGTCGTGGCTGCGGAGCCCGTCCGGGAAGTACACGCCATGGGCGCTGGCCGACGCCGCCCGAGTGTCGCTTGTGTGCGGAAACGAGCACCGCAAGGACGCGGACGATGAGGACCTGCTCCGCATCGTGGACATGTACGTGCGGCTGGAGGACCACTTTCTCCGTGACACCGACGAGGACGCTCTGGGCCGGTGGCTGCTGCGCGCCTCCGGGGAGCAGATGACCTACCAGGAGTCGGTGTTCCAGGACCTGGCCCGTGCCGGGGCCATGCTCACGCAGACGGTGGGCACGCGCCCGGCACGGTGTCTGCGTCCGGGCTGGGAAGAGGAGTTGCTGGGCACGAGCCTGTCGCACTACGTCGGCATCGCCCAGTTGCTGTGGGCGTCGGCGATCAGCTGCGCCGGCCGGTTCGATCCGGACTCGCTCAAGGCGCCCGGTGCGGAGCGGATCTGTGCGGAGATCCCGGCCATGACCATCCTGTCGGTGGCCGAGAAGCACTTCGTGACTGATGCGGCCGCTTTCCGGCAGGTCAACGAGCGGGCCCGGATGACCACCGATCCGCTCCTGCGCCGCTACGAGTACAACCCGCTGCGCGGCACGCCCTTGGTGAAGGGCTACGGCCCCGGATTGCTCGCACCGGTCAGCCAGCTGATCCCGGCCAAGGCCAGCCCGCTGGGCATCTACTACACCGGCGCCGCCCGGTACGGTGACGCCTTCACGCAGGACCTGGGCGACTTGTTCGAGGCCTACGTCGGCCGCCAGCTCGGGCTGCTGCCCGACGCGACGGTCCAGCCAGAGATCGTCTACGGCCGGAGCAAGGCGCTCAGCGTCGACTGGATCGTCGTCACCGAGGAGCTGGTGCTGCTGGTGGAGGTGAAGTCCGTGCGGCCCACCGCGCATCTGCGCCTGGCCAGCGAGCAGCGGATCGACGAGGTGAGGCGCATGCTCGGCCGCGCCTATGAACAGATCGACAACACCGCCGCCCTGATCGCCGGCGGGCAGAAGGAGTTCGCCGGAGTGCCCACCGACCGGCCCGTGCACGGACTGATCGTGACGATGGAGCCGTTCCACATCGTCAACGCCCCGGTCCAGCGGCCGCAACTGCCGGCCACCGAGGTGCCCGTCACGGTGTGCAGCATCAGCGAGCTGGAGAACATGGTCACCATCACCGACGCCCCCGTCGGCCGGCTCCTGCTGGAGCGGGCTGCCGACGCCCAGCGTTCCACCTATGCCCTGCGCGAGGCGCTGTCCGGTCACACCCACGCTCGCAACGCCGTCCTGGACGCCGGATGGGACAGCTACCCCTGGCGGGATGCCGCGGCCGGGCAGATGCCGTCCGAGCCCGCCGGTGCGGCGCTGTAGGAGACCGGGTGGGAGCGAGCACGGCCAAGGAGCACCATCTGGTGCCGAAGCACTGGCTGCGGGCCTTCGCCGAGGACGGACACGTGCTCGGACGGCGGCGCGGCGGCGCGGAGCATCGCACCCCCGTGCGGCGCGCGGCCGTGGCCCGGCACCTCAACACCGACCCCCTCGCCGAGGGCGAGCGGCGCGTGGCACTGGAGACCTACCTGGACCGCCACGTCGACGGCCCGTGTGCGCCGGTTCTGCGCGCCTTGCGGGAGGGACAGTGGCCGCTGGAGGAGGCACAACACGCTCTCCGCGGTGGACGCGCTGGCCTGGCAGGTCGTGCGCACCCAGGCGTTCAGGTCCTTCGACGAACAGGTCGGCCACCATCTGTTCCCGGCCCTGTGGGCGCAGGAGGCAGTGGGCCACTGCGAGGAACGGCTGGGACGGCCGCTGTCGAACCCGGGGTGCCTCTGTGTCTTGTCAAGCCCCTTGCATGGGGAGTGACTTGGTCCTTCGCTCGTCGGCGATCATGACGCGCCAGACATGGTCGGCCAGTCGGCGTTTCAGGCACCGCTTCGCTTCCTTCGGCGTCTTACCCTCGGAGAGTTTCCACTGGTAGTAGGCGTGTCCGGGTGATTTCGGCATCCGTATCTGCACGACCGCGATGGTGTGGAGGACGGAGTTGAGCTGGCGGTCGCCGGAGCGGGAGAGCCGGTGGCGGGCCTTGTCCGCGCTGGCGATCTCCACCGGGGCAGCGCCGGCGTAGTTCGCGAACGCCGCCGAGGTGGGGAAGCGGTGAGCCCGTCGGGTGCGGCCGATCAGCCGAGCGGCCATGACCGGCCCGACACCCGGGGTGTCCATCAGTGTGCTGCTCGATGCCTCCACGAGGCTCTGCATCCGGGCAGCATTGTCCGTGAGCTGCTTGTCCAGTTTCCGGATCTCGGCGACCAGGTCCCAGGCGATGTCCTTGCGGACGGTCTCGACGTCGCCGGCGGGACGGACCGACCGCAGCAGCCTGGCGGCCAGGTCCGCGGACAGCTGGGTCGGGGCGCCGCCGGGCAGCAGGTCACGCAGCAGCGCGTGGAGCTGGTTGACCGTGCGGACCCGGGCCTGGGCCAGGTTCACACGCCGTTCGTCCAGGAGAGCCAGCGCCGTGGTGTGGTCCTCGGCCTCGACGTCCCGTCCGTCTCCCTGCAGACAGGCGACGGTGGCTGCGGCCGCAGCGTCGATCTGGTCGTTCTTGCGCCGCCCACCGCGGGAGAGTTCGCGCACCCGGCTGGTCGCCGCGGCAGGGATATCGACGACGCTCTCGCCGCGGGCGATGAGCCACTGAGCAAGATGCCGGCCCAGTCCGTTGGCGTTCTCCACAGCCCACTTGCGCTGCGGCCATCGCTTGGCCCAGGCCAGCAGCCGCCGGTAATCCGTCAGGCTCGCCTCGATCCGCATCGACCCGGCCTGCAGGTTCGATTCCGGCTCGACGGCGGTGGCGGTGTGGGTGGACTTGTGTGGATCGACACCGAGCAATATCACGGGCTGTGTTCCTCACGGTCGAACGACAGAGCAGCCACGACCGACACGCCGACTTCTGGAACCAGACGACCGGGACACGCCTCTGTTGAGTCAGACCGCGGACGGACACCGGACCGGCGACATACCCCGGGAGAGCCAGCCACGAAGAGCGGCAGACGGTTCACGAGTCACCCGGCCCGGCGTCCTACGGCACGCTACGAGCGGCCAACCCGACCGCGTCCCGCTTCCCCCATATAAGTCGGCGGTTCATGAGCGTTCTCAAGGATGTCCGACCCAGGCCTGATGGTGGGGCGCAACGTGCAGTCCCTCCCGCAGGCGGCCGCGCAGGACACCGACGCGCGTTCTGCCCTCCAGGACCTGCAGCCCGCTATCTGACGGGTCCAGGAGGCGTCGGTCGATCAGGATCGACGGGCGCAGCCACGTTCCGTGCTCTTCCCAGTGCCGGCCGATCTCTGGGGGGCGACCCTTAACCCAGTGCACCGGGTTCTCGGCGAAGCTCTCGATACAGCCGGCATCGGACGCTCCGGTCGGCATCCCGCTGAAGTCCGTGGCCGGGATCGTCTCGAGCCGCCACGTGACGTCGCGTAGGTCGATGCTGTCGTAGTCGTACACGAAGGCGGTGTTGTCGCCGTGGTCGAAGAGGAACTGTTCGAGGACGTCATCCGGCCACTGAAGTGAGGCCAGCGCAGGGTCGACGCGGAAACGGTCATAGCTGAGGCCGCCGTCTTGGCGGCGTGCCATCAGCGGGCTGAGGTCACTTAGCTTCACACCGCCAGGTGTACAGCAGATTCTCGGCGGTGTTCCCCTTGCTCTGGTTCACCGCCGCTGGGCCGCGTGACGTTGAGGTCGCGGGATCGTCGGATCGGGTGACTCCATAAAGCCGGGTCCCGGGGATGTCATGGCTGATCCCCCGGGGCCCGTGGTTTGTCTGGTCGGCATCACCATGTGGGCACTGGGCGAAGGGACGACTGGTCTCCGTTGTCGGCGAACAGCTCGACCACAAGGGACTTGGTAGCCACCAGGGCGAGTTCCAGGTTGAGGAGCCGGTCCGCAGCTGAACGCCGGTCCTCCTCCACCTCGATGTGGGGACGGACGTCTGTCCAGAGGGTCCGCAGTACCGCCTTGGCCTGGTCAACGAGGCCAAGAGCCGTCTCCTCACTCATGTTCCGTTCCTGAACCCCCACGACCAGAGCAGCGAGCAGTGTGGCGACGTTCTCCACGTGCCCCGGCCCCAGCGGTCGCTCCTCCGACAGGCAGTCCAGCCATCGCCGGAGCAGGTCGAGGTCGTAGGAGATCCGATCCAGCAGGTCCAGGATCTGGGTGACCCGGCCATTGACGTCGTTCACGCGAGTGCTGTGCCGTACTGATCCGTTCGGGTAAATCTCTCGTTGGAGGGCCGCTTCCACTGGGATGTCGGCGAAGTCGGTGACGCTCCCGTCCGGGCCGATCTTCCAGCCAAGGGGCTGGCGGTCTCCGTGTTCGCGGGCCGTCACCTGGGCAAAGAGAACCGCGCGGCCTGCGTCGAGGTCCAGGCCGTCCTCCACAGCGGTCAGCACTGCGTCGTCCGCGGACCGCAGCAGGGCATCGAGTTCGGCGTCGCTGTCGTAGTGGGTCATCGCTCGCCTCCGTCGTTCGCGCTGAGCAGGATTGTCTTGAGCCGGGCGCGGCCGCGGCTCAGGTTCTGCCGTACGGCTTCGTGGGTCATGTCGAGGGCATCGCCGATCTCGCTGGTCGCAAAGCCGTCCAGATGCCAGGCGAGGACCGCGCGTTGCAGAGGCGGCAGGGCTGCGAGGGCGGCGTAAACGCGGGTCTCTTCCTCTTTGAGTTCCACTGAGCGCAGGGGGCAGACGCCGCCCGGCAGTTCCGGGACGTCGTCGGTGAGGTCCTCGCGGCGGACTGGCTGGCGCAGGTAGAGGCGGATAGCGACCTTCCGAAGCCAGGCGGCGGGGTAATCGATGGTCTCCCACTTCACGAACGCTTCAGCGAAGGCGGCCTGGGCGGCCTCTGCTGCTTCGTGGCCGCTGGCTCCCTGCCGCAGCAGGTGGCGGACCAGCTTGGCCATGTGCTGCTCGTAGAACTGGGCAAACTCCACCCGGGCGACGCTGCCACGCTGCTGTGGCGGAGCCGCCGGAATCGGCGGCTCTGGCGCAGACACGGCAGGTACGTGGCTGATGGCGTGCCGTCGGAAGGGCTCCAGTTCGAGCTGTGCGGTCTCCAGATGGATCTCGAAGTCAGTCACGGGCGTCTCCGCCGGCCGCGCCGACCTCGATGCGCAGTTCCTCGCCGGCCCTGCGTTCAGTGACCTTGCTGCCCGGCGGGAGGGCACGAACGCGGTCGCTGGCGCCCTGCTGGGTGAGGCGGGCCAGCTGGACCTGCGTCCGGCTGCGGATCCACTGGTAGAGCAGCCGTGCGCTCAAGATCGCGCCCAGTGCCGCTAACCCGATCACTGTCTCTGGCAACCTGTCCCCCTCGATGCTGCTTGAGGCGCCCAGTGCGCCCGTCGCATCAAGGGAGTGTTGGCAGGGCCGGAAACCGTGACATCAGGCCTGGTGTGACATGGGTCTCGTGCCCGCTCGGATCGGGGCCGCCGCCAGGCGGCCCCGTGTGGTCACCGCCGCCAGGAGCCCTGGGGGTCGCGTTCAGGCATGCGGCTGGGGTGGGCGAGTCGCCCGGTCGCCGCCTGGGCAAGCCAGTCAGCCCACCGGCTGATGAACTCGTCCATGTCCCCAATGACCAGCGGCATGAAGGGCCATGCCACCTGAGCCCCACCAATCACTGGGCGGAGGGCGGTGGCAGCGTCGCTTTGCGGTGGTAGCGCGAAGGGCTTCACGGCCGTCGATTGCGGCCCGAACGGTGTGCCCATGAAGGCGGTCTCGAACCACTGATACTGCTCTGCCGTCTGCGCGTCGGCGTACCAGAGGGAGTGGCTGCGGCCCTCGTACCCGTGGTAATTGGCGGGGACCTTCAGGGAGAGGGTCGCGGAGGCAATGACGTCGAACGGCGCCGGCGTCGAGGTGGTGCGCCAGACCTCGGGGGCGGTCTGCCTCGGTCCGGACAGGGTCAGCTGGGCGTCGTTGATCCGGACGGTCCACCCTTCCTGGTTGTCCTTGCGTACCTCCGCGCTCGGGGCGGCGGTCGTGAGAGTCGTAAGGAAGGCGTCGGCGATGAAGGAAAAGGAGGCCGTGGCAGCCTCGAACAGGACCTTGCGTCGATCGGCCTCGGTGGCATGTGCCGAAGCCCGGCGGTCAGCTTCGGCTTGGCGCGCGACCGCGCCCTGGTTGGCTTCCGCAAGCGCGGCCAGCCCGCCGGAGAGCGGGACCGCGGGGATCTGCCCCAGCCGGGCGAGCACGTTGCCGGCCGCCGGGCGGCCCTGCGGGGCCCGGAAGAGGCACTCGGTGACCAGCGCCGCCAGAAGGGGCGGAGCGGTGGTAAGGGGCGGCAGGGTTCCGTGCAGGTGCTGATCGTGGAAGTCATGTTCGTACGGTCCCGTGAAGGGCGGGGTGCCCTCCAAGAGCTCGTATGCCAGGACGCCCAGGGCGTAGATGTCGCTGGCGCTGGTGGCCCGCTGGTTGTTCCAGCGTTCGGGGGCCATGTACGCGAGGGTACCCGCGAGTTTGAAGGTGCGCTTGGCGGTGGTGGCTTCGGCGTAACGGGCGATTCCGAAGTCGGCGAGGCACCAGCGGCCACCGAGCAGCAGGATGTTCTCCGGCTTGAGGTCGCGGTGGATGATCTCGCGGTCCTTGAGGTCGGCGAGTGCTTCGGCGACGTCGGACAGAACGGCGACCACCTCGTTGAGGGGCAGCTGACCGTGCTCCTGGAGGTGGTCGCGCAGAGACTTCTCGGCACGGGGCATCACCAGTACCCACTGGTCTTCGTGCTCGCCGCTGTCGATGACCGGCACCACGTTGCGGACGCCGTCCAGGTTGGTGAACAGCATCTCGCGCTCGGTGCCCGGTGCCTTGGGCACGAGCTTCACCGCCGCCTGCTCGCCGGCGGTGTTCTCCGCCTCGAACACGGCGCCGAAGCCGCCGCCCCCGATGCGGGCGCCGACGGCCCACTCCTTGTTCAGTGCCAGTCTCATGGTGCGTGTTGTCTCCATCGTCAACTGCTGTCCAGCGAGGACGGTTTCGCCCCACTTCTATCCTCCCAGGGACCACTGACAGTGGTGTATCCGTGTTGTCCCGCGCGCCCGAGCCGGGCCCCTGGGTGCCTGATTCCCGAGACCCGTGGCGTGTCCGACTCGGGGTCACTCCGGCCGTCGTGGCGGGGGGGCAGATGACCGCGTAGGGCTTCCCGTGTACGTACACGGGCACTCCCATGGCGAACTCGGGGCTGCCGTGGCGGGGCGACGCTGGGGTGGGTGCCGGCCTCGTGGTGGACGAACTCCACCACCGGCTTGATCAGAGCCTTCTGGCGCTGGAGCAGAGCCTCGATCGCCGCCAGGTGCTCCTGTTCGGCAGCCTGCCGCGCCTTCTGTGCCGTGGCCAGGCGGTTGGACATGGCCGCATCCACGCTGGTTAGTCTTCCGCTCTGGTCAACTGGGCAGGATGGGCAGCAATTCCGTGAGGGGTGGGCGTGAGCAAAAGAGGATCTTCTGGCGAGAGAAGTAGAGGCGTGGACGGTCCCCGGGTGGATTTCCTGCCCGTGCCGAATGGCATCGACTACCTCTCGGAGGTTGTCGCCCGGCTTGCGCGACCCGACGCAGAGGTCTCTCCGCGGGATCTGAAGTACGCGGTCCTTCACCTTCAGGCTGCCACCGAGGTGCTGGTCAAAGCGCGCCTTCAGATAGCGCACTGGTCACTGGTCGTGAAGGACCTCAGCAAGTGCACCAAGGAGAAGTACGACAGGGGCGAATTCGAGAGCGCCACGGTTGCTGAGTCGATGCGCAGGCTCGTCGACATGGTCGGGGTGCCCGTCAGGAAGGACGACCGCGAAGCGGTAGAGGAGCTGGCGAAGCTCCGCAACCGCCTGCAGCACTGGGGGCTTCAGGAGACAGTCGCCCTGGTGGAGAAGCAAGCGGCGAGCGTGCTGGACTTCCTCATGCGCTTCTTGGACGAGCACCTGATGCCCGCCTTGAAGGATGAGCAGCTCGCCGCCCTGCAGAAAGATATGGATTTCGTGCGCCATGGTGTACGGGAGATCGGTACCTACGTGGAGACACGTCGGACCCGCTTGCACGTAGAGCTCAAGGAGCACGCGGACAAAACGGCGCAATGTCCGTCCTGTCATGAGTGGGCACTCGTTGTGGACCGGGAGGGCAGCAGGTGCCACTTCTGCCCACGCGCCTGGGACAGCGAACAACTCGCGTACGCCTACACGGAGAGCTTCGAAACTGGGAACATCGAGGACGACGTCTCCTCAGGTGACTGCCCCGAGTGCTGGACCCGAACACTCATCGTCGGTGTGCGCACGGCGGCCGCTCCGGGGCAGCCGATCGACATGTGCTTCAACTGCGCCGAGGTCTTCACCGGCCTGCGTCTGTGCAGCTGCCTCGAGTACTTCGTCCCCGTGGCGGAAGAGGACATCTGCCGACGGTGCTTCAACCTGCACATGGAAATGAGCGGGATAAATGATTCGTAACGAGGGCACCAAGGGCGTCTTCTGGAAGCGGCGCACCGAAAGACAAATGGGCCGTAGATATGCCGCCGGAGTCCTTGACACGGGGCGCCTGACACCGGCTGTGCGGACCCTGCTGTGGCCCTCGACCTGAACGCGGACATCGGCGCCCCTGTGTCACCGGCTTTCGTTGAGCTTTGCCAATGGCGTCCACCATCCAGGCGCGGGGTCTTTTAGGCTCGTCAGGACCCAGGGTCATTGCGTGAAGTGATCTTGTCCGGGTTCATCTGGTGAGGCCGAGGGCGGTCAGGGGTCGGTGACGGTCGCGGGCGGCCTGGCGGAGGGCCGCGGCGATGTTGGTGTGGCCGTCCTGGCGGTGGACGCCGATGGCGAGGTTGCGCAGGCTGGCCATGGTGCGGGGCAGGGCGGCGGTGCGGACTTTGGAGTCGTCCTCGCGGAAGGTGCGGTCTCTCACGTGGTGCAGCAGGTTCTCGATCGTCCAATGGCCGCGGATCCAGGCGGCGAGCTGGGCGCCGGTCGCCGCGCCGGGCGGCAGGCTGGTGATCAGGTAGACGCGTTCGATGGTGAGCCTGCCGGTGGTGAAGTCCCGCCTCCAGCGCACGACTTGGAGGGCTTGTTTAGCGTCGGGGTAGTCGATGTGGGCGAAGGCGGCCGTCTTGAGCCTGCGGATCTCCAGGCGGTGGTGGGCCCGGGTGCGGTCGTAGTGGTCGAGGGTGATCTCGCGCCAGGGCAGGCGGCGGACGCGGTCGAAGATGCCGGGGTGATTGGCCTTGACGTGGGCGATGTAGTGGGCGCCGCGGGTGCGGAGATAGGTGCCGTGGGCGTGCTGGGTGTGCAGGGCGTCCGCGGTGATCACAGTGTCGGTCAGGTCGAGGGCGTCCAGCAGCGGGGCGAAGGCGGGGATCTCGTTGCTCTTGTCGGCGACCTGGCGCTGGGCGAGGACGTCTCCGTTGTGGGTCATGGCGGCCAGCAGGGCGATGGCTGGGGTGCTCGTGGTGCGGGAGCCGCGTACGGTCTTGCCGTCCACGGCGATCGGCCGCAGCCCGTCCTCCTGGGCGAGGGTGTTCCGGGCGGCGAGGAAGGCGCCGATCGCGGCGTCCAACACGTCGCCGTCCACGCGGGCCAGCAGTCGGCGCACGGTGCCCGGATGCGGCACCGGGATCCGGCCGGTCAGCGGATCTGGTGCGAAGCCCAGGACCCGTAGCGCCCAGCGCGGAGCATCGGCGATCCATTCGCCGATGGCGGTCAGCGACCGCGCGCCGGCCAGCACGCTCGCCGCGGCAGCCGACAGCAGCGGAACCAGCGGATACAGGCGGCCCCGGCGATCACGCGGATCGGGTACGAGGGTCAGGTAGTGGTGCAGCCGCACGGCATCGGTGACGGGCGCGACGGCTTCGGCGCGGGCCAGGTAATCCAGCGCGCAGGGCATGGGAGATGATGCAGGGGCAGGCACGGTCTCGCTCGGTTCTCATGGGTCTCGACAACCACATGATCACCAGCGCCGTGCCTGTACTGCTATTCACCCAGACCGGGACATGACGCCACGTCACGGACGAGGGATCCGAACCTGGACCGATCGCTTTCACGCAAAGACCCTGGCCCCTGAGCTGCCTGGTCAAGGGGTCCCCTGAGCGCTCCGTCGACGCCGACAACTTCTCTACGAGGGTGTCTCGCGGAAGTCGGACCCGGTGCCGTCGTCCGCCGCGGCCGGTGTGTCGTCCTCCTCCCGGTACTGCGCCAGCGTCCGCTGCAGACGCTCCGCGAGGTCCTGGAGGTGCGGCGTGAGGGCCCGCTCCATCGCGGTCTCCCCGCGCTCGGCTCGGATCCGCGCCTCCTCTTCGTCCAGCAACTCGTCGAGCGACTTCGGTTCCGGGTCCAGTCGCACGAGCAGCCACGCGGACGCCCGCCAGTCGTCCGGCCGCCGGCGGACGCGTCGCTCGCTCCGGGTCTCGCCGGTGATGGGGTCCGTCCACGTCCGGTACGTCTCCGAGACGACGGCTCCGCGGGCCGCCTCCTCTATCTGGCCGGTGGCGCGGGCAGCTGCCGCCGCGCGGGCCCGGGTGACACGGGCGTACAGGGCCGCGTGCGGGTCGGGGGAGTCGACGTCCAGGTGCCCGCCGTGCTTCTCCTCGACGGCGTCCTCGCCGAGGCGCATCCAGTTCAGGAAGGTGGAGCGGCCGACCCCGGCCGCGTCGGCAGCCTGCTTCATCGGCAGGCCCACGGCGGTGGCCCGGGCAAGCAGATCCATGACGGCCGGAGTCAGGAGCGACGGACGACCCCGGCGGCGCGGCTTGCGGCGGGCGGGCTGAGTCGTGTTCGTGTGAGTCATGGGCGCGGACCATACGGACCGCCACGGCTACCGTCTCGGGCTGCGCTCGGGACTTCTGGGACCGGCCCATCGCGCGCGAGATACCAGCCCATCACGCATACGTCCCGGGCTCTCCGATCTCAGGCAAGGAAGAAGCCACCCGCCCGCGACGATCACCGCCTGGTGGTGGAGGAGGACCGGCGGCCGGTGGCTTCTTCCCCCAGGCCGGGCCAGAGCCGGGTCCACCACGCGGGCCGCGCCGGCGCCGGAAGTAGAGGTACAGGGAGACAGCAAGCCGGAGGCGCCCTCCGGGCGGCACAGAAGCTGGTGAACAGGTCGCCGAGCTGCGAAAATCGCCGGGCGCCTCCGTTATGAACCGCGAGTGATTCACGTCACGTCCTTGGTTCCAATCAACCGAGCAGGCGCAAACGGTCGGGGGCGGGCCCGGCGAGCGGGCCCCCCCCCCGGCGGCGGGCAGGGTACGCGCACACCAAGCGCCCCGGCGCGCCCCAGACCAAAAAAACAACCAGGATTGGGGACCAG
>NZ_JBFAKH010000118.1:0-17165 GCF_040655635.1 Streptomyces sp. NPDC050388 | reverse complement strand
GTCACCTTCTACGGAGCGGGCTTCACGAGGCGCGGCCCCGCTGCGCCTCCTCCGATTCCCCGAACGAAGACCCCCGATGGGCATCGTCGGAGACGGCCTGGACCGCGCCGTACAAGGGGCGTTGTCCGGGACGACGACGGCGACCGGGACCAGGCGGCGGGCACCGAAGGCCGAGGGCACTTCGGGGCGTACGTTCCTGCGGCCGAAGGGGTGCCTCAGGGAGTAGTCGGTGCGGCCGGGCCCCCTCTGACCAGCGCGCTGACCTGCGACTCTTCCTTACGTCCGTGCACGGTTGAGGCGCCTTGTCCGGCGCCTTGGAGAGCGCCCTGCCGGCTGCCGGCCGCTGTCGCCGCGTCGCCGAACCTGCCCGGGCCCGCTCTGCCCGGCCGCCGGCGGGCGCCGGCCAAAGCAGCCGCCCCCCGCCGGCGGCCGAAGACGCGCCGGCCCCTGCCGCGCTACCGTCGAGACCCGGCGGGTGCCGTGCCGGTCTTCCTGGATGACCGCCGTCTGCACCGCCTGGGCCAAGTTGCTCACCGACCCCTCGCTTTCCCAGGCGATCACCCCTTGACCACCGCCGCTTTCCCGGGCCCGGACCCCGTGACCGCCCGTGCGAACACAGGCCACCCGCGCCCGCTTCGGCTTCACCGCCGCGCCCGGTACCACCGACGACGCCCGCCTCCGCCACCTCACCCTCGCCCTGCCCCCGCAGCACGCGGCCCGCCTCTTCGACGCCCACGACGCCGGCGCCACCGAGCGGCGGCTGCGCGACATCGCCGCCGACGGCCTGGGCGAGGTGTACTTCCGCGACGGCGGCCGCCGCGCCACCGGCCTGGAGGTGGAGTTCACCGACGTGGAGCACCTGGAGTTTGAGTTGTAGAGCCGGGCTGGGCCATCAGACCGGGGGAGGCTGCGCAGCTGTGCATTCGGCTGTGGGTGGCTGCGGATCACCGCCGGGGCCGGAGCCCAGGGCGCGGCGACCGGTGACCGGGCGTGCGGGCATCGGGTCGCCGGCGGCCGGGGCGGTGGGCAGGCGTTCGGCGGCGAGCGGGGCGCGTGGTGCGGGCGGCAGCTCCGCTTCGGTGGTGGTGCGGGTCGGTCCGGTGCCCAGTGGGCGGCGGTCGGTCATGCCGGATTCTCGCCCGGCGCGCGTTGTTCTTCATCACCGGTATCGCCTTGGGTGGCGGCGGGCCCCAGGCGCCTTGTAGTGCGCCCTGCTCGCTTGCCTTCGGTCCGCTACCGTCAGCACCAGCAAGATGCCATCTCGTTCTGGTGCTGACCGCGGCCAAGTTGGTGGTGATCGCTTTGAAGCCCGCCACAAGTCTCGAGAAACCGAACTCGAGTACGCCACGCCCGGGAGGAACAGCGCCGCCAGCTGGAGGCCGCGAAGTGGACGTGCCCCACCTGCGCCCGTGTCGTCTACCCTGACCCCGGCCTGATCGTCGGCGGAGAGTGCCGCCTTTGCCTGAACTACCGTCAGCACACCGCTGAAGCCGCTCAGGCATAGCCCGACCAGCCGCCGCCAGGCGGCGGGATCTTCGGCCGACGCCGCCGAACCTGAAGACGCGCCCTACCCTGGCCCGCTACGGTCCTAACCGTCGGCCTTCCTGGTCACCATCGGCGCCCCTGGACCAAGCCGGGTAAGGGAGGGCAGGCGTCTCGGCTCCTGCCCTCCCGGTTTCAGCGGGGGTCAGCCTCGGCCGTCACACGCCTTGCAGTCGCCGCTGCCCCTGCAACTGGAGCAGGTGAACAACCCTCGAGATCCGGATCCGTTGCAGGTGGTGCACTTGCCGTCGCCCTTGCATCGCTGGCACATGTCCATCGCTCCTTACTTCTTGTGGATCGGGGTATAGGTGTGGGGCATTTCCCAGCCTCGGGCGTGCTTTGTCAGCGTCGTCCCGAAGTAGGAGTTGGGCCGGGCGGCGCCGCCGTTGGGAAGGTGGGCTTTGCTCAGGGCGGGGCTGTAGGCGCGGAAGATCGAAATTGCCTTGGTGAGGCAGTTGTTGTAGGCGATCTGGTAGCCGTTGTCCCTCATGGACCTGAATGTGCGTTCTGCGGCGGCGAGGTTGCCGCCAGCGGTGTTGATGCACCGGTAGGCGTCGTAGAGGAACTTCGTGCGGCCGGGGTCTGGCTTGAGGCTTGCTCGGAGGGCGTCCCAGCTACCGCTCCTCATCCAGCTGCCGTTGTTCCTTCCCGGAAGGGTGGCGAGGTCTCCCTCAGCGTTGTCCGTCGACCCCCAGATCCAGCGCTGGCTGTTCCGGGGGTCGCGGATCGCCCAGGCAACGTGCCCTGCGCCGTTGGCGCCTTGGGCGTCCCGGAAGAAACAGGCTCGCCCGCCAGGTGCGGCGGCCGCCTGCTCGGCGGGCAGTAGGACGGGTGATGCTGCGCTCAGCAGTACTGCGGCCAGCAGTGACGAGCCGATCCGACTCGATCGAACTTTCATGCGAATCACGATGAGGTCCTTTCTCGTTCCATAGATGAACTGGGATTCGGCGGCGCGGTCGACGCACCGTCAGAATCGAGAGTGCCGAGAAGGGGCGACGGGGGCCATAGGTCTCGGAGCGGTGCATATTGCGGCACAACTTGCACCCTGCTGACCAGCGGTTGCACCGTCACCGAGCAGCGAATGAGGGGACGTCGAGTTGCCTGAGGAGTCGGACGCGGAGTTCGGGAAGCTGACCGAGGCTTTCGCCGACGCACTGGATGAGTGGTCGAGGAAGGTCACCGAGATCCTTGAGCAGAAGAACCTGCCGCAGAAGTCGCTCGTCGCCAGGCTTGCTCCGCTCCGGAGCGTGGATGCCTCCCAGGTTTCACGCTGGCTGAGCGGGCACGAGCAGCTATGGAAGGGACGGGCTGCCCTGCCTGGTGCAGGACTGACCAGAGACATCATCCAGGCCCTGCAGCTGAGCGGTCACGATGCTGACCTGCTAACGCAGAGGGCCACTCGCGTCGATCAGCTGCAGAAGCAGTTGATGGAGCACAAAGGGTGGAGAAAGAAGGCCTGCGAGCACCTGCAGAGCGCTGCGAATGCCGCAGACAGAACCGACAGCACTGAGGGCGCAAAGCCTGCCTTCAGCAACCGCAGGTTCAAGCCGTGGGAGGAGCAGCCAACGTGGGCGCGGGCGGCTCTGGCAGGCGTTCTGCTAGCGGCCGTCACCGCCGCATTCGTCATCATGCGACCCGGCGGCGTTCAGGACACCGCGAACGGCTCGGACAGTACCAGCTCGATGCCGTCAGACAGCATGAGTTCTGCCGCACCGGGCGGTCCGACGCAAGCCGTTCCCACGGAGGCACCAGGTCTGGAGAAGGGAACCCTCGGCGAGGACAGCCGGTGCAGCGAGTCGATCGCCGGGCCCGAAGCGATCACATGGAGAGTGTGCACGCGTGTCGAGGCCACGCGCGTTTCCTTCGCCCTCAAGGTCACCAACCACGGCAGTAACCCGACGACGGTCAAGATCCGCCTGCAGTATGTACAAGCCGGCAAGTTCCATACGTGCCCGAAAGCTCCGGACACCCATCCCCTCCGCGTTACGCCAGGCGAGCCCATCATCACGGACCTCGAGGAGTGCACCGTCCTACGGCAGACGGCTCCCTTTGCCTATCAAGGGGTGGGCTGGCTGCTTGCGAAGGACGCCAACGCAGGCTCGTACAAGCTCTCTCCCACCGCCCACGTTCGCCCGGAAGGGGTCGTCTGGCGCCCTGACCTAGTGTCGACCGACTGACCCACCAAGACGCTGCCAGCGTCGCCACCTTGCCTAACTGCGGCGGGACCACTAGCGCCGCCGCTCGCACGGCGTCTGGGCCCTGCTGCCCGGCGCCCCCGCCCTGCGGCGCCGCTTCAGGCAGCGCCTGGACGAAGTCGAGTTGAAGGAGGCGGCCAAGGACGAAGCCGCCCGCCAGGCGGCAGCCGTGGAGGAGGATGTCGGCACGGCCTCGCTCAGGAGGAAACCGACCGTCAGGCCGAGCGCGACCGCGACACAGCGGTGCGAGGCGGCGGCAGAACCCCTTGACCATCCCTGCCGGAGCCCGGTCAAGGAGTTCTGCGGCCGCCTCGCCGCTACGGTCCGTGACAGGTGCGTGAGGCAGCGTCCGGGGCGAGCTGGGCACAAGGGGCCGGCGGCGGTGCGATGTGTCGGTTTCGTGTCCGTGCCGGTGGCCGTCGGCCGCTGCCGGCCGCCCTCCCGCCAGCCACCGTGGAGACACGTGACGTCCGCCGCTGACACGGGGATGCCACGGGCATCGGATTCCACGATCATGAGGCGATGGATCCCCGGGTGGTCTGGCGGCATGAAGCCGAGAGCTTGCAGCCGGACTGGCCCGCTTCCCGCACTCCCGAGGCGCGTTCAGGTTTTCCGCAGCTCCGCGGCCTCGTCGCGGGTCCGGGTCGCGGCCGGGTGGTCGCCGGCCTGGGTGTGCGCGGTGGCCAGGGTGTCGAGGGCGAGGGCGAGCCAGGTGTGGGAGCCGATCTGTCGCCAGAGCCTGACCGCGGCTTCGGCGCGTTTGCGGGCGAGCGCCGGGCGGCCGGCCGCGAGTTGTGCCTCCGCGAGGGCGTACAGCGTGGCCGCCTCGCCCCACAGGTTGCCGAACTCCCGGTACGTCCACAGACTCTGCGCGAGCAGACGGCGCCCTTCGTGATGCTCGCCCTGGCGGACCAGGACATCCCCGAGCCAGCAGGCGGCGTGAGTGGCGGTGAGGCGGTCGCCGAGGTCCGCACTGATCGCGACCGCCTGCCGGTAGGCGTCGGCGGCGGCCGGGTAGGCGCCGAGCGCGCGGTGGCTCTGGCCCAGACAGCGCAGCGCCTGGGCCTCCCCGGGCCGGTAGCCCGCGGCCCGGCTGGACCGCAGGCACTCGGTGAACCGCTCCACGGCGGCCTCGACGCGGCCTTGCTCGAGGTCGATGACGCCGAGGCCGTTGGTGGCGTAGACGAGACAGTTGACGTTGCCCGCCTGCCGGGCCAGCTTGGCGGCCTTCTCGAAGTGGAGCACGGCCGTGGAGTATTGGCCGAGGAGCCGGTGTACGTACGCCAGCCCGGCGGTCGCCCCCGCCCGGTAGGCCGGCCCCTGTTCCTCGGCGAGCAGCAGCGCCTGCTCGAAGTGGTTCAGTGCCTCCGGATACCGGTCGAGGATGGTGGTGAGTTCGCCGAGGCAGCGGTGGAGCTTCGCGGCGCTGTGCCGGTCGCCGCTGCTCAATGCCGCCTTGAGCGCCCGGTTCTGCAGCCGCTCCCAGTCGTCGAAGTGGCCGCCGACCTGGAACAAGGTCGTCAGGGCGGTGGCCAGCCCGGCGGCGGGAGCGGCTTCCGTCCTGTCCAGCGCCTGCTCCGCCACGTCGATGAGGAACTGACGCTCGTCGGTGAACCAGGCCAGCGGGTCGGCGAGCAGATGATTGGTGTCCGTCGGGGAGAGTTGCCAGGTGGCCAGCTCCGTCTGCGAGATGCCCTGGAAGTCGACGCTGAGGGTGTCCGCGGCGAGGTCGGCGAGGTGGAGGCTGGCCCCGAGCAGCCGGGTGAGTGCGGCCGTGTGGTCCTGGTGATGGGCGTCACGATCCGCGCGCTCTCGGCTGAACAGCCGTATCAAGTCGTGTAGTTGATAGCGGATTCCGGTGGCGCCGAGCGATCCGATCTGCACCAGGTGCACCTCGACCAGATCGTCGAGAACGGCCTCCGCCTCGGACAGGTTCACGTCCAGCAGCGCGGCCAGCGCCCAGGAGGCGAAGGCGGGGCCGGGCAGCAGGGCGAGCATCCGCAGCGCGTGCTGGGTCGGCGCGGCCATCTGCTGGTAGGTGAGTTCGAGGCTGGCCCGTACGGCGATGTGGCCGACGGCCAGCTCGTCGAGTTTGCGCTCCTCGTCGGCGAGGGCGCGGGCCACGTGGGCCAGGGGCCAGTGCGCTCGTGCGGCCAGTCGCGCGCCGGCCACCCACACCGCGAGCGGAAGGCCACCGCAGGTCTCCACGATGGAGCGGGCCGAGTCGGGCTCCGCGTCGGTCCGGTCCGGGCCCAGCATCTCGCGCAGCAGGGCGAGCCCGGTCGCGGAGTCCAGCACGTCCAGGGGGAGCCGACGGCAGCCCAGCTCCGCCATCGTCGTGCGGCTGGTGACGACGGCGGCGCACCGCGCGCCGCTCGGCAGCAGGTCGCGCACCTGCTGGGATCCGGCCGCGTTGTCCAGGACGACGAGTACCTGCCGTTGGGCCAGCAGGGAGCGGTAGAGATGGATGCGTTCGGTCAGTTCCGTGGGCACCGTCCCGCCGCGGACGCCGAGCGCGCGGAGGAAGGCGCCCAGGACCGTGAACGGATCGGTCGGCTCGTCGCCGAAGCCGCGCAGGTCCGCATGCAGCTGACCGTCCGGGAAGCGGGAGGCGAGCCGGTGGCCCGTGCGTACGGCGAAGGCCGTCTTGCCCACCCCGGCGGGGCCGGTGACCAGCAGGGTGAGTGGCCCCGGCCCGTCCGCGCCCAGGAGCCGGCAGGCCTCGTCCACCTCGGCGTCGCGGCCGACGAACAGGGAGAGGTCCGCCGGCAGCAGCCGGGGGACGAGCTGTCGACCCGTAACGGGGTTTACGGCAGTGCCGCTGTCGTTTTCCGTTTTCTCGTCGGCGGACGGCGCGTCGACGCGGGCAGTGGCCGGATCGGGATCGCCGGACAGATCCGGATCCCCGGCCAGGATCCGCCCGTACAGCTGCCGCAACGCCGCGCCGGGGTTGACCCCCAGCTCGTCGGCGAGTCGCCGCCGGGCGCGCTCGTACTCCTCCAACGCCTCCGCCTGCCGCCCGCACCGGCACAGGGCGAGGACCATCTGCCCGATCACCCGCTCGTTGAGCGAATGCGCCTCGGCCCGGGCCACCAGTTCGCTCACCATCCGATCATGCTGTCCCAGGCGTAACCGGACGTCGACCAGCTCCAGTTGGGCGGCCAACCGCTCGCCGTCGAGGAGCTGGCGCTGCGCGTTGAACCACGGGGTGTCCACTCCGGCGAACGCGCTGTCCCGCCACAGCCCCAGAGCCTCCCGCCACAGCGCCTCTGCCTGCTCGTCCGCAGCGGCCCGTCGGGCCCGGTCCGACAGGTCCCGGAAGCGGTGCAGGTCCACCGTGGCCTCGCCGAGGTCGAGCGTGTAGCCGCCGGACCGGCGGACCAGACGGACGCCGTGCGGCTCCAGCCCGCGGCGCAGGCGGGACAGGTACGCGTAGAGCGTGTCCCGGGCCCGGTGGGGCACGCGGTCGTCCCACACCCGGTGGAGCAGCCGGTCGGCCGGCACCGGGCGGCCGACGTCAATCAGTAGGGCCGCGAGAACACACTGCTGCCGTGCATGGCCCAGGGCCACCGGCCGCCCCCCGGCCCGTGCCTCGACCGTGCCCAGTAACCGGAACTCCAGCATGCCGTGCTCCCCCTTCATGCCGGTACCGACCCGGAAGGCACCACTGTGACCTGCCGCGCAAGGTTTCTCGCAAGGTTTGCGCAAGGTCGGCCGTACATCGTTGCCGGCGTGTCCAGAACCGGGCGGCCCGCCGCCCGGAACGGCCCGGCGGTGCACCGGCACTGCCCAAATTGAGAGGATGAGACATGCGAAAGTTGAGCAAGGCTCTGCTGGGTGCGGCCATGACGGTCGCCCTCGCCGGACTCGCAATTCCCAGCGCCTCGGCAGCCACCAACGCCAACGACTACTCCAGGTGTGGCACTGGCGAGTTCTGTATCTTCAGCGGCTACAACGGGGGCGCAAGCATCTGCAGGGTACCTGGGGGGTCTCATCATGACGTCACCGCACTGCCGGGATGCCTCTGGACAGGAAACGCTGTGGCGAAGTCCGTCCGGAACAACACCACTCGGACAGTGTCCATGTACGCAGGGACGAACAGTACGCAGTTCAAGGGGTCCAGTGCGTCCAACAGCGAGGGAAACCTTCAGGGATCGTACAAGATTCGCTCAGTTGCTTGATTTCGAGTCAGATGAATCTGCTGATTAGCAAATGCTGACCTCGCTTCGTCAGCGGGGTTCGGTCGCTGATCGGTCCGGCGGTTCGCCCTAATTTCCTTGGTCGGTGAGGGGCGGGCCGTCGCGTGACGCCGCGGCTGCGTCGGGTTTCACGGGCCCGGAGACTGCGGGTTCTGCTCCTTCCTGGTCCTCGTCGGGGCGCTGCCGGCCGTCAGGTGACGGCCGGCAGCTGGGTGAGTCGCCTCCAGCTGGCGGTGAATGCCGGTGCCCAGGGCCAGGTCCGTTCGATGCGCAGGGAGCGGCGAGCGTGGTGGGTCATGTGGGCAGGCAGGTGGTAGATGATGATCTGCGTCGTTTTGTCGGTGTGGTTTCGGTGTTGAGGCCTCAGTGATCCGGGGTGGTGTCGGCCCTGGTCGGGAGGGTGACGGCCGGTGTTGTGCCGCTGACATCGGTTGCCGGGACAGCACTGACGTTTTTGATGAATCGCCAGGTCAATGGGGTGCCAATCGGTATCACGGCTCGGTATGTGTGCTGGTCAGCGGGTCAGGCGGAGGCGAATGGCTTCGGCGCAGGGGGCGAGTTCGGTGCCGTTCCGGGTCGTGCGGAGGGGGAAGAGGGCGGCGGTGCTGCCCGGCCGCCTGCGCGCCGATCAGCCCCCAGGATCCTTTTGCCGGTCAGCGGCGCCTGGGGCGTGTCCACCGAGGCGTCCGCGCCCCGCGCGATGTGTCGGGTTCGTGTCAGCGGGGGTGGCCGGCAGCCGCCGGCGGTCGCTGCCGGCCGTCTTCCCGCTGGTCACGGTGGGGGCGGGTGACGGTCCGCCGCTGACATGAGAGTGACACGGGCAGCGGGGCTCACTGTCACGGCGCGGTATATCCCAGGGTGGTTCACTGACACGAGGCCGAGATATTGCACGCAGGCTCTTCCCGGTCAGGTGTCGGCGGGCAGAAGGTGGACCAGGCCGACCCAGGGCCCCTCGTCCGTTTTGGTGTGGACCGCGCGGACCCTCCAGCGGCCGGCGGGCAGCGGGACCGGCGCCCGGGCGGGCCTCCCACCGCCGGGGTACTCGACGCCCAGTTCGGTGCCTGCCTCGACGGAGTCCATGAGCACGGCCGGGCCGTCCGTCACCCACGCGCCGCACTCCTCCCACGCGGTGGCGGGATCCGCGAGCACGAGCTCGGCCGCGGCCCTCAGCTGGGCCTCACCGTCGGCAGCGAGCCAGCGCAGGAAGGCCCGGCGCCCGGGCAGACAGCAGCTCGTGGCGGGCTCGTCCGCCAACACCAGCGCCTGCGCGCCGCCCTCGCCCACAGCGATCGCCCCGGCCAGGCCGTCCACCGCACCGGCCCGGTCGTAGTCACCCACAGCGGTGGCGTCACCCACGACCATCCCCGTCTGCGTGCACCCGCCCCAGGCGGCCAGCGCCGAGAGGGGAACGACGACCAACGGGCCACCCATCGACTCCACCCAGACCGGGCAGGCACGGGCCGCATCGGCTGGGGTGGACGAGGAGACGTTCATCCCGTCAGGGCGCCCCCGGTCCCTGACAACGCCTCGCCCGGGCGCATGGGGAAGCCAACAGCCTGGGGGGCGATCTCTCGGTTTGGTGTCAGTGGACGGCGTGTCAGTGGTGGGCTCCCGCGGTGTTGTCCGGACGCGCTGGTCAGCGACCCGAAAGCCGCCAGGCCGCACTGGAACGCCTGCAGCTCCTTGCTCGGGCTCTTCGTCTGTCTCCCGGGGTTTCCAGCTGTGCCAGGATGCGTTGATGGACGACCTCATACGCGCCTGGGAGCGCATCGAGACGTGGCTTCGAGAGCACCAGTGCACTACTGCTCTCTCCGAACTGCACTCACCTGCCTCCGCAGAGGCCGTCCGGTCCCTCCGGGACGCCCTCCCGTACCCGCTCCATCCGCATCTCGTGCAGTGGCTCGGAACCCACGGCGGCGCCCCCCTGTACGGCGCCCCCGTCTGGCCGGGCGGCTACGTCCCGTACAACATTGAAGGGCTCAAGGGCGGGCCGGAGCACATGGCGGACATGCTCGACGAGTTCAACGAGCAGCGGGAAGAGGATCCCGAGCACTGGATCCTGGATCCGTGGGCGGACCCGCTGTGGCTCCCCATCACCGGTACGAACACGGGGGAGAGCCTCCTCATCGACCACCGGCCCGGCGACACCCACGGCAACATCATCGAGGTCGACTACGAGGACAACGAGGTCACCGCGGTCCGCTGGAAGAGTCTGGGGGAGATGCTCAGGCTGATGGCCGATTCCCTGGAGTCCGGATCCCCCATGCCGTACTCGCGTCAGTACTCGCTCGTTCCTCAACTGGCCGAAGGCCCACCCCGCCACCTCGTCTGGAAGTTGGAGAAGAGCCAGGGTTGCTGACCTCGAACCCGTGGTGTCGTGGTGTGGCTCAGGCGGGTCTGACGGTCAGGCCCGCCGCTGACACAGGAAGCCGTCGAGGACATCCGGCGCAGGCGCCCTGCCCTGGCTCCGGTCTTCTGTAGCGTGGCCGAATGTCCGTTCAACCACAGAGTGAAACCGAGCGGGTCACAGTGGCCTGGCAGGCCCTGACCGGTTGGCTTGCCGAGCACGCTCCCGTGTCCCATGCCTCCCTCCTGCCGCCCGCGGCGGATGAGGAGATCACAGCCGCCGACGCCCGGCTGAGGCAGCACCTCGGCTTCGGACTGCCCGTGGAGCTGGGCGCGCTGTGGCGGCTGTGCGGTGGCGTTGAGCACCAGCATCTCGAGATCGACGAGGAGGGCGAGGTCGGCTCCGGGGCTTTCCTGCCTGGCGGAGTGCTCCTCTCCCCGTCCGAGGCGCTGGGGCTGAGGCTCCCCACACATGGACAGCGCGACGGGTGGGGCGGAGCCCAGGTGGTTCCATGGCTCACCTCGGACGAAGCCGGGCCTTTGTTCGGCCACTACGCTGGTGACGACGGCGTTGGAAAATGGACATTCATAGACGAGCCGGTGACGAAACCTGTCTACCCATCGATCGCTGCCTACCTCGAAACCGTCCACCGCACCGTGATCGAAGGCCCCGCAAATCTGATGGGAGGGGCCAATCGGTCCGGTGTCGTGTGGGGCTGCCTCATCTGGGAGAACCCGGAGGCGCCTGTGCTGGGCGATGCGCTAGAGCACTGGCGCCCCGTCCACTGACCCGGGCAGAGGTGGAGTGGCTATGGCTTCTTCATCTCGCAGATGAGGTTCGCCGTACCGGTGTTGCAGTCCTTGAACCACAGATCGCCCGGATCGATGGCGAACGCGTCACCGTCGACCGCGATCTCACCGCACTTCAGGCCCCGACGCCACCGCCTCACCGCCCCTCGGTACCGCGCCGAGGTACACCGCCGCTTCGAGACCTGGCACCAGATCACCGGCAGCACCGGCCTGCCCACCGAGGCCTGACACGGCCCCGGCACCCGGCCCACCACACCCTGACACGCCATCAGCCAGACACACCATGGACAACGTGACAACGCCCCTTCGTCTGTCTCCTGGGGTTCCCAGCTGTGCCAGGATGCGTTGATGGACGACCTCATACGCGCCTGGGAGCGCATCGAGACCTGGCTTCACCAGCACCAGTGCACCAGTGCTCTCTCCGAGCTGCACCCGCCTGCCTCCGAAGAGGCCATCCAGTCCCTCCAGGACGCCCTCCCGTACCCGCTCCATCCCCACCTGGTGCAATGGCTCCGGATTCACGACGGCGCCCTGCCAGAGAGTTCCCTCTGGCCGTTCCGGTACTCCCCGATCAAGGCTGATGGCATGGAGGGTGGACCGCAGCATTTCGGGGAGGCTTTTGACGATTTCCGCAGCGAATTCACGGATGACGGGTTGGAGCCCGAAGGTCCGGAAGGGCCGTGGGATCCGCCGAACGCATACGAGTTCTGGGTTCCCATCGCAGTCACCAATACCGGTGAGTACCTCGCGGTCGACCACCGTCCTGGCGACACCTACGGAAGCGTCCGGGAGATCGATTATGAAGGCTCCGATGTGTGGGGCGTGATCCGATGGGCGAGCCTGGGGGAAATGTTCGACGAGATCGCGGACGGCCTTGAATCCGGCTCGGGCGTCCAGGACAGCGGGCGAACGTACCGCTACGTCCCCCAAGTGATCCAGACCCCACCGACCATCACCGACCCCCTGCTGTCCGGGGCGCCAGTGGTGATCGACGGAGATCTGGTGAATCGCCTTGAATGGCGGATCGAGCGATAGAATCCGATACGAAGGAGCCCCGCCCAACAGATGGGCGGGGCTCCTTCCTCTTACGCGCTACGGCCTGACCAGGCCTGGGGCGTCAATGAAAAACGGATCCTCGTCCAGCATCCTTTGCTTGGAATAGAACCCGTTGAGACGGCGGCCTGCCGTTTCGTTCTGACCACCGTGCATCGACGCTCGGGCGCACTTCTCCTTGTAGGTCGGGGTACCGCCGAAGGGCGGGCGCTCATCGTCGTACAGGCGCCACTTGCCATCACCGCCCTTGCGTGCATACGCCTGAAGACATTCCCCGCCGTTGTTGACTCCAGTCGCTCCGCCACTCTCCTTGGTGCTCGCGAAGGCGTACTCGTCACACTGAACAGCCTTGTTCTTGTTCGCCGGGTCGGGAGTGGCCAGCGGGTGTGCTAGGAGTTGATATGTCCCGCTCTTCGGGCAGACGACCCCGCGGTTGGCCTCCGCCTTCCCCGAGTCGAATTCACGACGCAAAGGGCTATTGTGCTTTTTGCTGCCGGGGTGCCAATCGAGCTTGTCGCGCATCTCCAGGTAGTACAGTGCGGCGCCCTCGGCGTTCTTCAGCTTCAGCTTGAAGGTCGGCGTGTACTTCGGGAAGACACAGCCGACGGAAGTGTTGTTGCGCATCTTCTTGTCGCAGCGGACCTGACCCCAGAACACCCAACTCGGTTCGGTGATCCTCACCGAGGCAGGCGCGCCGGACGCCTTGAAGCCGAGGAAGCTGCCTCGGTCGAACTCGTGGGACTCGCCGGCGGCGGCCGACTGCCAGGTGAACTTACGGGTCTGGACGGTCTCCTCGGTCACCGAGGAGGTGGTGGTCCAGGAGGTCGGGCCGGTGAATTCGGGGCCGACGAACTCCTTCTTGCAGTCGGTGTCACCACCGCAGGCGGCGTCCCAGTAGTCGAGCGTCACGGTGCCGAGTGCGCTGTCGATGGACAGGGGCGCGATGGTGTTCTGCTGGAGCCACTCAGCGCCCTTCGTGCCCTTCGTGTTCAGTTTGATCTCTTCGCGGACGAGGAAAACGGCCGTGCCGATGAGCTTGGGCGGCTGGTTGGGGCTGATCCGCCACCATTGGGCCACTACGCCGATCTTGTGGCAGCCCTCATCGCGAGTGAGCGTGTATCCGCCGACGGTCGGGTCGTTGCACCAGGGGACAAGAGGGTTGGCGGGCGCCGCGAGCGCCTTCGCCGCCCTTCCTATCTCTGCGTTGTAGGTACGGCTCTGGCACAGCTCGATCTCAGAGTTGTCGGTCGTGTGACAGTGGCTCCGGTCCCCCGGCTGCGGATCGGTCGTGACGCCGTCCGGGGAGGCTTGCTGCTCTGGAGTGTCCACCTCCTCATACGGCTCCTCCTCCGGGTCCACCGGCTCCTCGGGCTGTTCGCCGGAATCCGGTACGGCGGTGTCGCCGCTGATCGGCTCCTTGCCGGTGCCGTAGTCGTAGACCTTCGCAGGGCCCGTGTTGTCGGCGCGGTCGACCGTACGGCCCTCGGTCCGGTTCATGTCACGCTCAACGGGCGTGCCCGTCACCGTGGTGGGCTGACCGGCAACCGCGGGCTTCTCCGCACTCCAGGCGCCACCGTTGGTACGGCTCTCGACTCCCCGGATGTCGTCCCCGGCCGACGGTGTGACGTCGAAGGTGCCGGCACCGTTGTTCGGCGTCCACGCGCCCTCGGGGTAGACGGTCGAGGAGATCTTCGCCGGGGCCGCCGGTGGGGTGGTGTCGACGACGAACTGGGTCCAGGGAGACCAGTTCAGGTTGTAGTGGGTGCCGTCGTAGGCGTTGGTGCGGAACTTATAGGTCTTGCCGTCCTGCAGCTGTCCGGCCGGGACGGTGACGCTGACGGGCTTGCCCTGCTCACCGAAGGCGGAGACGAGCAGGCCCTCACCGGCCGGGGTGGTGATGGGGGTGTTGGTGGCGGCGTCGTAGACCTGGAAGGTAGCGCTGACGGTATCGCCGTCGGCGTCGGTGAAGGTATCCCGCAGGGTCGGGGTGGTGGTGTTCACCGCCCACACGCCTGCATAGGACTTGAAGGGTGCACCGGCCTGCCGGTCCGTGCCGTCCGAGGGACGGTAGTTGTAGGTCACGGACAGCTTCGGCTGGTTCGAGGCGGCATTGCCGGAGTTGACGCGCTTCCACGCCTTGACGTCGTCGGTGGCTGCCCGCAGGCCCATGTAGCCGCGGGTCGCTTTCGCCGAGGCCCAGGTCTGCACCAGGGTGTCGACGTCGGCGTTGATCCACCCGTCCGGCTGGGTGCCGGTGCAGCTGGGGTTGCCGCGGGTCTGCGTGGAGGAGTGGTACTGCTGCTTCCAGGTGGGCTGGTTCGTCCAGCGGGAGGAGCTGGAGGCCTGGGTGGTGTCCCAGATGGTCCACGACTGGGTGGTGCAGTCGGTGTTGCCGGAGTGGAAGTTCCACAGCGCCAGGTTCGTGTCGACGATCAACGCGTCCTGGATGGGGGTGGTGTTCCAGTGGATGAAGGACCGCGCGGTGCGCGGGGTGCCGTCGGCGTTCTTGGTCCCCGGGTTGCCGAAGTCCAGTTCGACGTCGTTGGACCAGTCGACGGTCTCGCCCTGCTGCACGTAGGTGTCGAAGGTGGCGGCCAGGGCGGAGGTGGAGGGGTCCACCGTGACCGGGTACGTGGTCTTCGGGTCGGCGAGGAAGTCCGCGCTCGGGGTGACGACCAGGTCGATCCGCCCGGCGCCCTTGTTCACGACCTTCATGCCGACACGGGCCCGGCGGGTGTGCTCCCCGGACCGCTTGTCCACCGAGGCGTCCCACATGACCGGGGCGGGCATCGTCGCCCGCCGCTCGCCGGTCTTGGTGTCGGTGAAGGTCACCGACCCGTCCTTGTTCGCTATGGCCTTCAGACCCTTGGCCTTGACCGGCAGCGTGTAGGAGTACGAGCCGGAGGGCCTCTTGCCGATCTCGACGAACTGCTCGAAGCCGGTCCGCGTGGCCTCGACGATCACATCGGCGCCGGGCACGGCCTCCCGGTAGCGGGCCGTGGTGCCCTCCGCTCCGGCGCGGGAAGACCCCCCTTCCACTGCAGCGTCACCGCCTGATCGTCACTGCCGAGAGTGACCAGGTCCCGCGGGGCGGCATCCTGCGCGGCGGCCAGCGAGCGCGGAGCGGTACCGCCCTTGCCCGCCAATCGCAGCCCGTTGGGGTGCTCCTTCGCCTTCACCGTGCCGTCGCCGGCCCTGGTCAGGGTGACATCGACCGTGCGCCACTTGCCGCCGCGCCAGACCCGCTCGGGTCCGGAGGTCAGATCGGTGGTGAGCGTGCCGTCGGGGTTGGCGACGGTGTACGAGGTGGCCGTCGTCTCATCAGAGACGACGACCTTCTTGCCGGTCTTCTGCGCCTCGAGGATCGCCCACGCCTTGGAGCCCTTGGCGTGCCGGGCGGCCCACTGCATGTCGGCCTCGAGGATCTCCGCCTTGGACGGCTGGGAGACCTTGGCCGGCTCGCTGGGCTCCGGGGTGGGAGCCGCGGCGGCCTGGCCGGTGACGGCGATGCCCACCTCGGCGATCAGCAGCAGCGCGGCGGCTGCCGCGAGTCGGCTGTGTCTTCTACGTCTTGGCGTGATGGATCGTGTGGATGGATACACGAGGTGCCGTGCCCTTCCTCATAGGTCAGCTCAAACGTCTGTGCGAGGTCGCACGGACGGGAGGACCTTAGGCAGGAAGATCACTACCGATGAAGCTGGTTTCAGGACACGTGTATTCGTCAACTACCCCGCCAGGAGGCACGCTTGGCTTCATTGGACTCACATGATTAAACGTCAGGTAGATCACAAGAGGAACCCGGGCTCAGAAGCATTGGGCCGGGAGCACGCATAATTGGAAAGCCCTTCTCGCTTGATGTGTGACCTTGTTGACCCAGAACAGAGGGAAGCCAAGCTGCCCGATAAAGGCTATATCCCGAACCTAAGCGACAAAGCAGGGCTACACGGAGTCTGTCCCCAAGTCGGCGTGACTTGAAAGCGATGCTCACTGCGTACGCGACGCACGGGTGTGACGTTTCCTCGGCCCGATGCGCTGGATAAGACAGGGCTCTACGACAAGCCGTCCGACACGACAACTTCACTCAAGGTGGATACGTCTCGACCCATCCGTACATCGCCCACCCACTGAGCACCATGCGCGGAACCGAGGCCACCGTGGCCGGCCGCCGCAACCTACGCCATCGCCCCCCCAAGCAAAGGTCTACCAGCACTGACAGGACCAGACTGCCCACATGCTCCCTGCTTCACCTAGCGCTGCGACGAGGAAGGTCGACTGAGGAGTGATGGGGACAGTTGGACGAACGGTGATGCCCGTCCGCCTCCTGGAAGGATGGTGACCGAACCTGTGCAGGCGTGCAGGCTGACCGACCCGGAGGAATGGAAGCTGCAGCAGACCGCGCGCTGTGGCCGCACCAGCTCGACGCGCTACCGCTGGGTAAGACGCTGCTGGGGCCCGCCAGCGAAAAATAGCCCAACCGATTCACGTCGACGAGGACTTCGCCATCCCATCAACCGCTGATGGACGTCATGGATTCTTACCAGTGAGGGGCGTCATCCAATTTCCTCTGTGGCGCGTCATGTGGCTTCACCGGTTCCTGTGGTGGTCCGGCCGGTGAAAAGACGTGTCGTTTCGCGAGTGAATTGGATGGCGCGCGTGTATGCGCCGGGTACAGTCTGATTCCAAACTTGATCCGAAGTGTATTTTGAAGCAGCTTGGGGGGTGGGCTGGTTCTGCCAAAGCTACATGGTGCATCAACTGATGCAGACTCATCACCCCCCCTGCTGCTGCTCGGGCCGTAGACCCGTTGGCCGACCCGCGTAGCGAGGCCGGCCGTTGGGGCGCGCAGCGCCACACGTGGCTGGAGCGCAGCGGAGGCCACGCGCGGGGACGTAGTCCCCCGTAGCTCCGGGAGCGCAGCGGACGGAGCGTCAACCCCGATGCGCAGCATCGGGGTTGTGCGTCCTGCCGAACTCGCCGGCGTGACGCCGAGCCGATAACGGACATACGGAGAGTGGCCGGA
>NZ_JBFAKH010000117.1:0-17272 GCF_040655635.1 Streptomyces sp. NPDC050388 | reverse complement strand
GAGACATTTTCGCGTGCTTGGGGCCCTGTGGTGCGGCGGGAAGGACGGCGCTCAATGGGATGCGCCTACGGCGCGTGCCGGTACCACATGGCACATGTTGTAGAAGCTGTCCACGGGCGCCCAGTTGATCCAGGGTGAGCGCGTAAGTCCAGGCCAGAGCCCTGTGACGTGAGTACGTCCGCGGGGTTGGTGCCCCGCCCGCGATCGCTCGTGACAGGTGAGGACCCACGTCGGCTTGCTCCGGTGGGAGTCCTGCGTGGACGGGGATCTGATACGACGACGCCCCGCCGGGCAAGCCGACACGGGGATCCGGCGCTGTTCGAGAGCGCTTCATGTGAGGGCCGGCGTGTTGAGGCGCGCACGCGTGAGTGCCACGTAGAGGGCACGATGGTCTGCCTCCGCAGGGTCGAGGCCGAGCCCCCGGGCGCGAGATGTCTGCGGTGCTCAGTTTCATGGCCACCGTGTTCCAGGTAGAGCTGACGACTTCCAAAACCCACCAGCCGTACTCGGTCACCAGCGGGGCAGTGCCAGAATCTGAGCGGCGGACTCTTCTTCAAGGGCCAGTCGGCCCCTGGGAGCGATAGATGGCCCACTGTGGCGGAGCGCTGGTTCTGTCCAGTGAGCTTCCGAGAGGGGGCGTTGTCGGTGGGTGCTGGCAGAGTGCGTGCATGACGGACAGCGAGAGTGCCCGCATGGCGCGGATCCTGAGCGGGTTGCCGGCAGTGGCTCAAGAACTGCTGTTGGAGACGGACTGGGCTTCTCACCGGCACGCCTACGGCTCCGGTGAGGACATACCAGTCTCCCTGTGCTCCCTCGTGGACGAGGATGCCGAGGTGCGGTCCGAGGCGTTGGCCGCATTGGACATGGGTGTGCTGCATCAGGGCTCGCTGTACACGGTCACCGCGCCCGCGGCGCTGTTCGTCGCCGCGATCCTCGACCATCCCATGGGCCTCGCCGAGCACGAGGGACACTTCCCGTGGGACGACGGGCCGCCGCGCAGCTTGCGGGCCGCTCTGCTCGGCTGGCTGGGCCAGGTGGCTGAGTCAGCTGCCTACGGGGAGGATCCGGCGCGGGACCGAGCCAACTGGGAGTGGCAGCCCTGGCACGAGGACTCGCGAGGCGAGCGCGACCCCGACGAGCTTGCCGCACTGCAAGCGTGCCGGGACATCCGGCCCGCCCTGTACGACGCCGTCGAGCCGTTCCTCTCTTCCTCCGACCCCCACGTCTGTGAGACCGCGCTCGGCGCCGCAATGCCGCTCCTTTCCGCCCCGGCCCTTGGTGACCGCGTACCGCGCGCCGCCGCGCTGCTGCGGGCCCGGCTGGGCAGCATGACGGGCCGGCGGGAGCGAGCCGCCGTGGCGCGGGCGCTGAGTCTTTGGGGGATGGACACCTCCGACCTGCTCGCCGACTCCGACCCGGCCGTGCGGGTCTGCGCTGCGCTCGGTCCCGTCCGAGTCGATCGGCCCCGCGCTCTCGCCGTGCTCCTCGACGCGCTGCGGGACCCCCGCACGACAGACGGATGGTTCCCCGAGCCGCTGTGCGGGGTCGACGGGTGGTTCCGGTTCACCGTGCTGCGTTCCGCGCTCGATCTGGCCGCATCGTTCGAGGAGGTGGCACCGGTGGCCACCGCCATGGTGGCCGCCGGCCACAGGTCCATCGTCGACAACGAACGCGGGCCGATCCTGTTCAGGGCCTTCCCCGCCGGCTGCAACCCGGCCCACTCGCTCACCTCCGCCCAACGCGCCCTGCTGCGGGCGTTCGTGGACACCGACGAGGCCACGGGCAGCATCAGCGGCAACTGGTTGTGGTTCCGCGCGGCCGGGCTGCCAGAGAACCGGGAGGGCATCGCTGCGTTGCTGTGACAGGCCCGCCACCGCACCCCGTACCCATGACGTTCCCCGCCTGAGGCTGAGCATCGAAGTTGGCCCTTGAGTGTTCCGGTTGGTCCCTGTACACGATGGTTGGCCCCGTGTGAGCGGCTGGTTCATCCGGGGAGTGGTTTCCGGTGGGCCGCTGGGTCCCGTCATGATCGAGTTCCGGGGTTCAAAGGTGGGGGTGTGGTGTGAAGGACTGGCGGACCGATCCGACGTTCGCGATGTGCCGGGAAGTGGCGGACGGGGCAGACCTGGCCTTGTTCTCGGGCGGCCCGTTCGACGTGCGGGCGGTGGTGGCCGGCATCCTGCCCGAACTCCGGCAGGGCTTGGACCTCGATTCCGTCCCGTGGGGGAACTTCCCTCATGGGCACGACGCCCGAAAGGCCGTTCACCTCCTGCGTGCTGACGGCGAACCGGGCGTGGACACGACGGGTGTGCTGTCGGGCCTGTGCGCCAATGACAGCCGAGCCGCTGCCGCCCTCGCCGTGCCGTTCCTCATCCCCCTGGCCATCGACGTCCACCACTCACACCGCGCCGCCGTTCTCGCTGTACTCTCCGGCCCCGCCCGTGCCCGGCACCACGGCGTCGCCTCCCGCGAAGAACTCCTCCTCCATCGCAACGACCCCCGACGCGATGCCCCCGACACCCACGACGGCTACGGCTACGAGGTGACCGGCTACCCGGCCGGCTGGTCGGTGGCTGCCGCCCGAGCTGCGATCACCACAGACGCCTCCGCACTCCTGCCCCTTCTCGGAGACTCCGACCCCACCGTCCGCGTTGCCGCCGCCTACGTCCTGGCGACCGCCGCCGACCCCGGCCACATCATCCGGACAGCCTTGGCCAACGGATTCGCCGCCGAAGGCGACGCCATGGTCCGCGCCGC
This sequence comes from Streptomyces sp. NPDC050388, assembly GCF_040655635.1. Taxonomy (NCBI): domain Bacteria; kingdom Bacillati; phylum Actinomycetota; class Actinomycetes; order Kitasatosporales; family Streptomycetaceae; genus Streptomyces; species Streptomyces sp. NPDC050388. Next base: position 14,515 of record NZ_JBFAKH010000117.1, on the reverse strand, counting down.
CCTGCTCCTGGCCACCGCCGAGATCACCCGGGCCCACCCGCACCCGCCGACCGTCACGTGGCTGCGTGAACGGTGGCACGACGGGACGGAAGCCCCCGAAGCCCGCCTGGCGGCGGCGGTCGGCTGGCTCTGCCTCACCGAGCAATCAGCACCCGTGGAGCTCCGCCGGACCGTCGACGCCCTCGCCGACGACGAGCGCGCACACGCCATGGAGGCCCTGCCATGGATGAACGCCGCCTCCGGCACCAACGAACCAGGACTTCTGCGCTGCGGACGCTGCATGCTTCACCCAGAAGAACCCGACCCGGAAGCGGCCCTCTGGGACTCCCTGTTCTGAATCCGGGCCCTCGTTCCGGCGCACGGGCAAACGCCCGGATCAGGGGGGAACCGGTACACCACCTCCCCAGACGTGACCCGGACCGGCTACCCATGCCCTGAACCTTCAACCGGCGTTCTCTGAGAGGCCATTTGGGGTACACCACCGTCACCGACGATCCTGGCCCGGCCACACGGGGAGAACGCAGGCATCAGGGGGAGAATGCAGGTGCCCGAGAACAGACCCGCTGCCGAAGAGCCGCGGTTGACCGTTACCAGACCCCCGCGCCGCCACCTGCGCAGAGCGCTGGCAGCGGCGCTGCCCGTCCCGGTCATCGGGCTGATCCTGCTCGTGGCTTCCGGGAACCTGCTGCTGCCGGTGCGGCCGGTGGTCACCATCGAGGCCAAGATGGCCTCCAAGAGGAACTTCTTCCAGGACCCCGAAGTCGAGCGGCTGCTCATGAAGCACGGCTTCCGCGTGCACATCACGAGCATGGGCTCGCGTGAGATCGCCAAGCAGGACTACGACGGATACGACGTCGTCTTTCCCTCCGGCCAGCCGGCCGCCGACCTGATCAGCCGGGAGCGCGCCCGGGCGAACCGTCCGGTGCTGCTGTACCGCCCCTTCGTCAGCCCCATCGTGCTGGCTACCTACCGGGACTACGCCGAGGTGCTCGCGGCGGAAGGCGTCGCGGGGCGCCTGCCGGGCTCGGGCGGCCCGCCGATGTACTACACCCTCGACATGCGGAAATTCCTCGACCTCGCGCTCGGCAAGAGGAAGGGCGTCCAGCGTGATCCAGAGGACGGCTACCGCTGGGACGAGATCGACGACAAGAACCACGTCCGCAACGGCAACAAGATCCTCGCCCAGACCTCGGACATCTGCGAGGCCAACTCCGCCGGCACCTACCTCGGGCTTGTGGCCTTCGTCGAGCACGGGAACGACGCACCGGACAGCGAGGCCGAGGCCGAGCAACTCGCCCGGAAGATCAAGCCGCTCCTCGTCGAACAGGGCCTGCCGTCCTCCGAACGGGCCGAAACATATCTGTCCCCCGACGGGCAGGGCATCGCCCCGATCGCGGTGATCTACGAGCACCAGTTCCTCGCCCATCAGCTACGGCACAAGGCGCAGAAGGGCGAGACCGACGACGAGCGCGTCCTGCTCTACCCGTCCACGCGCTTCGTCACCGAACCCCAACTCGTCGCGCTGACCGGCGACGGCGCGCGGCTCGGCGAACTGGTCAGCGAGGACCCCGAACTCCAGCACCGTGCCATGGAGCTGGGCTTCCGGGCCCGCAGCGCCGGCAGCGGTGCGAGCAGCGACGAACTCACCCGGTTCCTCACCGAGCGGCAGATCCCGGTGCCCACCACCTCCTCCGACGACACCCGCGCGGTCCTGCCCAGCCTGCCCCTGCTGGAGAAGATGATCGAGATCGTCGGCGATTGCCCGGACAGGACCGGCAGCCAGTGAAGCGCGGTGCGGGCCTGCTGGCACTCTGCCTGGCGCTCGTCGCCACCTTCCTCACCGCCTGCTCGGGCGACGCCGGCGACGACACGGTCCGGCTGCGCGTCCTCGCCAGTCCCGATCTCGCCGTACTGGGCCCGCTGCTGGGCGAGTTGAAGGACGAGACCGGCGTCGACCTGCGCCTGTACCACCGGGCTGACGCCGAGACCAAGGCCCCGGACCGCGACCGCTACGACCTCGCGTGGCTGTCCTCCGACCACTATCTGCGTCTCACCGACAGACACGCGATCCGAAGGCTGCAGCGCACGGCCACCATGACGTCCCCCGTCGTCATCGGCCTGAAGCCGGATGTGGCACGTGAGCTTCGCGCCCGGGTGCCCGGCTCCCGGCTCACCTGGGCGGACATCGCGGATGCTGCCGCCGCCGGCACCGTCCGCTTCGGCATGGCCGACCCCCGGCACGCCGGCAGCGGGCTCGCCGCCCTCGTCGGCGTCGCCACCGCCGCGGCCGGCACCGGAGCAGCGCTACGCCCCGAGGACGTCTCCTGCGACCGGCTGCGCGGCTTCCGCTCCGGCCAGGTCCTCACCGCCGACACCGGCCCCGCCCTCATCGACACCTACGTCGACCACCAGGACGAGGCCAACGCCCTCATCACGTACGAGTCCGATCTGCTCGCCCTCAACGCTTCCGGCCGCCTCGACGACCACCTGGAGGTCATTCGCCCCGAGGACGGCATGGTCCTGGCGGACTTCCCGCTGCTCCTGCTGAACCCGGCCCACCGCGCCGCGTACGACAAGGTCACGAGGTGGCTGCGGCGCGACTCGGTGCAGCGCCAAATCATGCGGCACACGGTGCGCCGCCCCGTGACTACGACGGTCACCCGGGACGCGCGGCTGCGCGAACCGGTCGGCAACGCGCTCTTCTACCCCGACCAACCGGCCGTCGTCGAAACGCTGTTGGCGGACTACGGCGACCCCGACCGCCGCACCGCGAGCCAGGTGGTCTTCCTACTCGACTTCTCCGGCTCGATGCGCGGCGCCCGGATGGCCGCCCTGCGTGAGGCCTTCGCCGGACTCAGCGGCGCGGACCCCTCCGCCTCCGGCAAGTTCACCCGCTTCTACCGGAACGAGCGACTGACCGTCGTCCGGTTCGGCGGCCGGGTGCTGGAGCAGACGACCGTCACCGTCACCGGCCCGAAGGATCTGACCGCCCTCGCAGGCACCGTCGCCCGGGGCGGCTACGGCGACGCCACCGCCGTATGGTCCGCCCTCGACCACGGCTACCGCACCGCCGCCCTCGAACTGGCCGCCGACCCCGACCGCTCCGTCTCGCTCGTCCTGATGACGGACGGCGAGAACAACGCGGGCCTGTCCTACGCCGAGTTCGTACGCCGCCACAAGGCACTGCCCGCCGCCGTGCGCGCCACCGTCCCCACCTACCCCGTCCACTTCGGCGAGGCCGACGCAGGCGAACTGCGGCGCGCGGCGGCGAGGACGGGCGGACGGATGGTGGAAGCCGCCGGCTCGTCCCTTTCCGAGGCTTTCAAGGAGATCCGTGGCTGTCACTGACGCACTGTGGTGGAGCCTTTGGTGGCCGTGGATGACGGTCTGGCTGGTGACGGTCGCCGGCGCGGTGGTGCTCGCGGTGATCCTGGTGCGCCATGCCCGCCAGCGGCGCAGGCACCTGCGCCGCTGGCAGTCGGCGTACAGCATCTGCCTGTACCTCGACGAGCAGGCCGTGATGGACCTGTACGAGCTCGGCAACTATCGGTCCGCGCTGGAGGAGGCCGTCGAGCTGCGGACGAAGGTCGACACGAGCGTCGGCTTCTGGAGCCGGATGCTGACGTGGCTGTTCCGGTTCCGGCTGAAGCGGGACGTCAGCCAGGAGACGTTCCGCAAGTTCGTGCGCAAGGACAAACCGATCAATGTGATCGGCGTGGTCATGGAGGCCTTCGACCGGGCCGACGCCATCGTCCACGCCGACCTGACCACACTGACCGTCGTCCCGAACCGGAACCTCGCCGACAACCTGGCCGACGGCCGTGCGGTGACCCTGAGCCGCATCGGCGAATTCGTCTCGGTCAAAGGCATGTTCTCGCGCGTGCCGGACGTGACGGAGGGATTCGTCCTGCGGGCCGAGTACGGCGACGAGCAGCCTCCCGTCTACATGCGCGTCGTAGCTCCCGGGAACGCGCGCCGCTCCATCCCGGACGGCACGTTCACGGCCCGCTGCCTCGGCAAGATGACCGGCTGGCGGGAGGACACCCGCGAGGTGACGCTGGAGGCGATCGCGATCTTCTGGTGACCGCCGCTCACCGGGAATTCATGTCCTTCACCGCCGCGAAGCACAACGCCTTTGGGGGCGTCTGTGGCAGTGGAACGCCTGGCGACCGCCTCGAGAACTGGATCGCCGACGTCGAACGGGACACCCTGGCCCCGCTGGCGTCCTTCGCCCGCAACCTCCGCCGGGACTTCGACGCCGTTCGCAACGGGCTGTCTCTGCCCCACAGTTCCGGCGCCGTCGAGGGCAACATCAACCGGCTGAAGATGCTGAAACGCCAGATGTTCGGCCGGGCCAGTCTTGATCTCCTTCGCAAACGCGTCCTGCTCGCAGGATGAGCCGGACCGTCCGGATCACAAGATCGTCGACAGAACCAAGATCTTGACGTTGATGGCGTCCACGAACAGGACCGGATGGACGCGGTCCAGCGGGCGGTTGGACCATTCCGCCATGCCCTCCATCACCTTGTCGGTGATCGTGGAGATGGTCTGTTTGGACACCTCGGCGCCGTAGACCTCGGCCAGGTGCGCGGAGATCTCCCCGTGCGTGAGCCCCTTCGCGGACAGCGACAGCACCATCTCGTCCACGCCGGTCAGGCGCCGCTGCCGCTTCTTGACGATCTGCGGCTCGAAGCTGCCGGCCACGTCCCGGGGCACCCTGACCTGGACCGGGCCGACGTCGGTCAGCACGGTCTTCGCCCGGGTTCCGTTCCTGCTGTTGCCGCTGTTCCGGCCCTCGGCGTCGTGCTTCTCGTATCCGAGGTGATCGGTGATCTCGCCCTCCAGGGCGGGCTCCAGCACCCGCTTGGTCAGCATCTGCAGCAGGCCGCCCTCGCCGGTCAGCTGCAGCCCCTCGGATCGGGCCCGGTCCACGAGCATCGCGACCAACTGCTCATCCGACGTGGCCGGCACCGGTGTGACCCCCGGCTTCTCCACGGACTCCTGCTCGACAACGGTCTCGGTCATCTCTGGCGTCTCCTTGATCATCAGATCCGCGTTGATCAGACACTCCCGCCCAGGGCGGCGGAGCCCGCGGCGTCCCTCGTGACGGCCGGACCGCGAGGTGCGCGACGGTCTCCCCAGTGACATGAACCCGACGTCGAAATCGACTATGCTCACGGGTGCATGGTCCACCCGACATCACGGGAAGCAGGGAAGCAGCATGGCCGACAGTAGTGACCTGGGCGAGCCCGAGCCCGCCGTACGTCTGCCCGCCACGGCCCGTGGGCGGCGACGTCGGCAGGCCCTTCTGGACGCGGCCCGGCAAGTATTCGCGCGCGACGGCTTCGCGGACGCGCGGATCACCGACATCGCCGACACCGCGAAGGCGGCACACGGGTCCTTCTACACGTACTTCGACTCCAAGGAGGAAATCTTCGTCACGCTCCTGCGTGAACTGGAGGACGAACTGCGCAGCCCCGGGCCCCGGCACGTGCAGCATGAGGAGGACGAGGGGCCCGACCGGCTGGAGCCCTACGAGCAGATCCTGCGGGCCAATCACGCCTATCTCGAGGCGTACCGGAAGAACCGCGCGATCATGGTTGTGTGGGAGCAGGTCGCGACACTCGACGCGAGTGTCGAGGCGCTGAGACGGGAGGCCGGCGACCGGTTCGTGCAGCGGATCGAGCGCGGCATCCGCTACTGGCAGGAACGGGGCACCGCCGACCCGGAGATCGACCCGGCGTACGCGGCGATGGCCCTCAGCGGGATGGTGAGCAACTTCGCGTACCGCTGGTCGGCGCAGAACGCCGATTACGAACTGGAGAAGGCCGCGCGGCAGCTCTCCCTGCTGTGGGCCAACGCGCTGGGTGTGAGGGTGCCCGGACCGGCCCCGGAACAGGAGTGACCCGCCGGGGCCGGCTGGGCGCCGGTCAGTCTCGTGGGGCCTCGGGGTCCTCGGTGAAGCGCAACCACAGCGAGGCCGGGCCGTGGAAGAGGAAGCTCGGCCGGTACGGCGGCGGGTAATCGTGGCCGGGGGCGAGTTCGATCCGGGAGAACCGCCGGGTCATCTCCTCCAGGGCGATCTTCATCTCCTGGCGGGCGAGCGGAGCCCCGATGCACAGGTGGGCTCCCCAGCCGAAGGTCATGTGTCGGGTCGTCCGCTCCTCGTCGAGGTCCACCAGCCCCGCCTTCGGTCCGTACCCCGAGGGGTCGTGGTTGGCGCCGGCGAAGCTGATCCAGACGAAGTCGCCCTCCTTGACGACCTGGTCACCGACCTCGATGTCGGCCGTCGCGCGCCGGAAGATGCCCAGTGCCGGGCCGGCGGTGCGCAGCACCCCCTCGATGTAGTTCGGGATCTTCTCCGGCTCGCGGCGGAGCCTGTCGTAGGTCTCCGGGTGGGTGGCGAGGTCCTCCAGCATGCGTGACATCGCCGCGTCACTGGTGTCCGCGCCGCCGACGACGAGGAGCTGGTAGACCATCATCAGGTCGTCCCGGCTCATCCTCTCCCGGCTCTTCTCGTTCTCGTGCACCACCATCGACGTCAGGTCATCGGTGGGGTTGGCCATCCGGTCCTCGGCGGCGGCGTGGAAGTAGTCGTCGAAGTCGAAACGGGTCTGCGACAGCTTGCGGACGTCGTCGTCGGTGAGCCCCTCGGTGGCGATCATCGAGTTCAGGTCGGTGACCCAGCCGCGGAGCTTCTTGTGGTCCGTCTCCGGCAGGCCGAGGACCGCGGAGATCACCGCCATCGGGTAGGGCTCGGCGAAGACCTCGACGAACTCCACCTCCTCCTTGCGCGCGGCCAGGTCGTCGATCAGGCCGCGCGCGATGCGCCGCATGTTGTCGGCGTTGCGACGGACCGCCGTCGGGGTCAGGGCGCGGTTGATGATGCGCCGGTGCCGGGTGTGCACGGGCGGGTCGGAGAACAGCAGGACGCGTCGGGCGCCCGCTCCATAGCCCTCGATCCGGTGCTTGGTCTCCGGGTTCTCCCGGGCGAGCTCGATCACCCGGGTCCAGATCGCGTCGGCCTTCTCGCCGATGCACTGCTCGGCGGAGAACTCCTTGTTGTTGAGGACTTGAGTGGCCAGTTCATGGCTCGACACGACCCAGAAGTTGCCGTCGGCGTACCAGGAGATCGGCGCTTCTTCACGGGCGGTACTGAAGTGTTCGAACGGACACCGCAGGGCCTCCTTGTCGAGCTCGAAGACCGGTGTTCGGAAGTGGGGCTCACGGTAGGAATACACGAACCTGACGACGACTTCAAGTGTAAGTTGAAGTTGACGTCTATGTTGAGTTACGGTCGCGGCGGCGGGGCGTCGACGGCTCCCCCGCCGAGGGCGGGCTCCCCGCGCCCCGCGGGAGCCGCGTGGGCACAGAAGCGGGCGGCGCCTGGAGCCGACGGGGCGGAGTGTGGGCCCTGCGGTGGGGCCGGCGGCGCCGGCCCGCGCCGGGCACCCCATCCCGCCCGCGACACGGGGTCCGCTGTCGACGACGAGGAGATGCGGCATGTCAGGCACAGGATGCGGCGCGGACAGGAACCAACCCGACGAACCACGGCCCGCGCCCGTGGTGGGGTCTCGGCGCCGTACGGTGGGAGGACGTCCGCCCGCGGAGCGTCGCGGGGGAGCGGTCCGAGGCGTGGCGTGGTGACCACGACGACGGACCAGGGCCCGCCCCGGGCGGTGGTGTTCGACTACGGCGGTGTGCTGACCACCCCGGTACGGCACTCGATCGCCGCTTGGCTGGAGCAGGACGGCATCGAGCCGGATTCGTTCTCCCGCACGCTGAAGGCGTGGCTCGGACGGCGGGCACCGCAGGGCACGCCGCTCCACCGGCTGGAGACCGGAGAACTGGAGGTGGCCGAGTTCGAGCGGCTCTTCGCCGCGCGGCTCGTGCGGTGGGACGGAGCCGCCGTCGACCCCGTGGGCCTCCTGGACCGGTTCTTCGCCGGACTGCGCCCGGAGCCGCGGATGTACGCGCTCGCCGAGGAGCTGCGCGACTGCGGGGTGGCGGTGGCGCTGCTGTCGAACAGTTGGGGCAACGACTATCCGCGGAAACGGTTGGAGGCGCTCTTCGTCCCGGTGGTGCTCTCCGGCGAGGTCGGTCTGCGCAAGCCGTCGCCGGAGATCTTCGAACTGACCGTGCGGGGACTGGGCCTGACGCCTGAACAGGTGGTGTTCGTCGACGACGCCGAGGCGAACGTGGCCGGTGCCCGGGCCGTGGGCCTGCGGGCCCTGCTGCACACCGATCCGGACGCCACCCGTACGGCACTGGCCCACCTGCTGCCGCAGCTGCGGAGCTCCGGCGCGGCCCCTGCGTAGCACCCGTGTCGCCCGGCCGAACACCGGTTGAGGCGGCCCCGGGCCGCATCCCTGGAAGGTCACGAAAGGACGCTGGAGAGATGAACACCCACGAACGGCGCACCGCCGTGGTGACCGGTGCCGCGCGCGGCATCGGCGCCGCGGTCGCGCGGCGGCTGGCTCTGGACGGGTTTGCCGTGGCCGTCCTCGATCTGGACGAGGTCGCCTGCCGGACGGTCGTCGACGACATCCGGTCCGAGGGCGCACAGGCACTCGCGGTCGGTGCGGACGTGGCCGACGAAGCGGCCGTCGAGACGGCGGTCGAGCGGGTCGCCGACGTTCTCGGCCCGCCCACCGTGCTGGTCAACAACGCCGGCGTCATCCGGGACAACCTGCTGTTCCGGATGACCGGCGATGACTGGGACACGGTCATGAACGTGCACCTGCGCGGGGCCTTCCTGATGAGCCGTGCCGTACAGCGGTTCATGACGGAGCAGCGGTGGGGGCGCATCGTCAACCTGTCCAGCACCTCGGCGCTCGGCAACCGAGGGCAGGCGAACTACGCGGCGGCCAAGGCGGGAGTCCAGGGCTTCACCAAGACCCTCGCCGTCGAACTGGGCAGGTTCGGGATCACCGCCAATGCCATTGCCCCCGGCTTCGTGGAGACCGACATGACCGCCGCGACCGCCGAACGGATGGGTGTGCCGTTCGAGGAATTCAAGGCCTCCGTGGCCGCCGGTGTGCCCGTGGCGCGCATCGGCCGGCCGGAGGACATCGCCCACGCGGTCTCGTACTTCGCGAGCGAGGGGGCCGGATTCGTCTCCGGCCAGGTTCTCTACGTCGCGGGCGGCCCCTGCGACTGACCACGGCACGGACTCCACACGGACCCGACGAGAACAGGAGCACCATGCAGGTCTTCAACGGCATCGCGGAACTGGAGCAGGCGGTCGGCAGGCACCTGGGGCACAGTGCCTGGCGCACCGTCACGCAGGAGCGGATCGACCGGTTCGCGGACGCCACCGGCGACCACCAGTGGATCCACGTCGACGCAGGGAGGGCGGCGGCCGGGCCGTTCGGCACGACGATCGCCCACGGCTACCTGACCCTGTCCCTGGTGCCGGAACTGGCGGGCGAGGTCTACCGGGTGGACGGCCTGGCCATGAGCGTCAACTACGGCTGCAACAAAGTGCGCTTCCCCTCGCCGGTGCCGGCCGGCTCCCGGGTCAGGGCCGGCGTCGAACTGCTCTCCGTCGTCCCTGGCCCGAAGGGGGCCCAGGCCGTCGCCCGGGTCACCGTGGAACGCGAAGGGGGCGACAAGCCGGTGTGCGTCGCCGAGACCGTCAGCGTCATGGTGCCCTGACCACGCCGGACACCGCGCGGCGCGGCACGGTGCGCCGAGCGCCCGTCGTCCGGTGGCCGCCCGGGAGCGGCACCCCACCACCACTCGGAAGGAACCACCATGGGGTCACAGGAAAAGATCCTCGTCGTCGACGGGGCCCGCACCGCGATCGGTGCCTTCGGCGGTGCGTTCAAGGACGTGCCGGCGCATGAACTCGGTGGCACCGCCGCCCGTGCGGCGCTCCAGCGCGCCGGGGTGGCGCCCGAGGACGTCGACGAGGTCGTCATGGGCTGCATCGGACAGGTCGGCGCGGACGCGTACAACGGGCGCCGGGTCGCCCTGGCGGCGGGGCTGCCCCGGAACGTGCCCGCCTACACCGTCAACCGGCTGTGCGGCAGCGGTTTGCAGGCCGTCTGGTCGGCAGCCATGCAGATGCGGTGGGGCGGGGTGGACATCGCGCTGGCCGGCGGCGACGAGAACATGACCCGGATGCCGTTCTACGACTTCGCGGCCCGCTCGGGCTACCGGCTGGGGGACCGTACCCTCACGGACGGCACCGTCATGATGCTCACCGACCCCTTCCACGGCATCCACATGGGCGTCACGGCGGAGAACGTGGCCACGAAGTACGCGGTCTCCCGACAGGAGCAGGACGAGTTCGCCGCCGAGTCACAGCGTCGCGCGGCACTGCCCCCGGCCCGGAGGGCCTTCGCCGAGGAGATCACCCCCGTCGAGACGGGCGGCCGTACCCCGCGCACGGTCGACACCGACGAGCACCCCCGGCCCGACACCACCGTGCGGACACTGGCCGACCTGCGCCCCGCGTTCCGGCAGGGCGGCACCGTGACCGCCGGCAACTCCTCCGGGATCAACGACGGCGCCGCGGCACTGGTGCTCGCCCGGGAGACGACCGCGGCCGCCCGCGGGTTGACCGCCCTCGTGTCGCTGGAGGCGGTGGCGACTGCGGCCATGGAGCCGGAGCTGATGGGTTACGCCCCGGTCGAGGCGCTGCGCAAGCTGTTCGCCAAGACCGGCACCGGCCCGGCGGACATCGACGTCGTCGAGCTGAACGAGGCGTTCGCCGCCCAGGCGGTCGCGGTGATCCGGGACGCCGGACTGGACCCGGAGCGGACCAACCCCTACGGCGGTGCCATCGCCCTGGGGCATCCGGTCGGAGCCACCGGCGCGATGCTGACGCTGCGGGTGGCCAAGGACCTGGTCCGGCGCGATCTCGAACTGGGCGTCGTGACCATGTGCATCGGCGGCGGCCAGGCCCTGGCCGCGCTGTTCCGGCGGGTGTGAGCGCGATGCCGCCCCTGACTCCGAAGAATGAGGTTGCCGTGCCCGAGGGCCGGGAAACCGCGGACGGTCTCGTCCGCTACCACCGTCGTGCTGGGGTCGCCCACCTCGTCCTGGCCCGGCCGGACCGGGCGAACGCCGTGGACCTGCCCACTGCACGGGCGTTGGGCGCGGCGGTCGACCGGGCGACGGCCGACCCCGAGGTGCGGGCGGTACTCGTCCGTGGCGAGGGCAGGCGGTTCTGCGCGGGCGGCGACGTGGAGGCGATGGCCGCCGCACCGGACCGGGCGGCCTACCTGAGGGAGCTGGCCAACACTCTGGACGGTGCCCTGCGACGCCTGGCGGACATGCCCAAACCGGTCGTCGTCGCGGTCCAGGGCGCCGCCGCGGGCGCCGGGCTGGCGCTGGTGCTCAGCTGCGACGTGGCCGTCGTGGCCACCTCGGCGAAGTTTCTGACGGCCTACGCCGGCGTCGGCCTGACGCCCGACTGCGGTCTGTCCCACCTGCTGCCGCGGGCTGTCGGGCAGCCCCGCGCGCTGGAACTGGCCCTGACCGGACGGACCCTCACCGCCGCTGAGGCCCTGGCGTGGGGGATGATCAGTGAGGTGGCGGACGACGCCCGTCTCGAGGACAGGGCCCGCCACCTGGCCGAAGTCCTCGCTGCCGGACCGGCCTTCGCCCTGGGCCAGACCAAGCGGCTGGTGCGCCGGTCCGCGGAGACCTCGCGCGAGGAGGCCGGGCGGGAGGAGACGCGGGTGATCGCGTCCGCCGTCACCGAGCCGGAGTCCGCCGCGCTCCTGGCGGCCTTCACCGTGCGCGGGCCGAGCCGGTCGGGGCGCTCCGCCGTCGGAGGCCACGCATCCGGGCCGGGAGACTGAGCGGACTCGGCCGCCCGGCACACGGCCCGTGTGCCGGGCGGCCGAGTCCGGGCACCTATCGGGTCGCCCCTGGAGGGTGCCAATACCCAGGCACAGCCCCTGAGTAGGCACTTGCTGCTTCAAGCGACCGTGGCAAGCTCGGACTGCATGGCGTTGCGCATGCTCTATCCGATCTTCTGGCTATGACCGCACCAAGACCGTCGTCCGCCGGCACGTCGCACCAGGTGAGGCTGGACCGTCACACCCGGAGGCGGTCGCGTTCGCCGGGCAGCGGTGGCCCCGAACGGCTTCGGTCCGGGGCCACCGCAGGCTTTTGCCTGCTTGCCGGCTCAGTCCTCGTACAGGGCGATGATGCGGCCGACGACCCCGCCCTTGCGGAGGCGCTCCAGCCCCTCGGGGATCCGGTCCGGCGTGATGCGGTTCAGCGGCGGGTTGAGGTCGCCCGACCGCATGAGGTCGTAGAGCTCCTCGAGATCCTGCTTCGTGCCCGACTTGGAGCCGAGGACCCGCAGCTGCTTCAGAATGATCGCGCCGGTGCTGATCGTGGACTCGAGACGGCCCATGCCGACCTGCACCAGCGTGCCGAATTCGCCGAGCGTCTCGAGTGCCTCGGCGGTGGTGGTGCCGAAGCCCGCGTAGTCCACGACGAGCTCGAGGTCCTTGTCCGCGAACTCGGTGATCGACTTGCCGACGCCCGCCAGGCCGACCTCGGCGGCGAGCTCCCGGGTGGCCGGGTTCACGTCGGCCGCGTACACCTCGGCGCCCTTGAGGACGGCGGTGCGGGCGCCGATGTAGCCGAGGCCGCCGAGGCCGATCACACCGACCCGCGTGCCTTTCTTCGCTCCGCCGAGCGTGACCATGGCGTGGTACGAGGTGAGGCCCGCGTCGGTCGCCATCGCGCCCAGCTCGAACGACACCTCGTCCGGCAGTCGCACCAGATTCGCGTCGGTCGCGCGCACCTTGGGTCCGTAGCCGCCGTCCCAGGCGCCGTAGCCGATGGCGTCGCCGTCCGGCATCATCGGCGAGAGGCCGACGCGGTCGCCGATCTTCCAGTGGCCCATGCCCTCGCCGACCTCGCTGATCACGCCGGCGTTCTCGTGCCCGAGCGTCATCGGAATCCGCGGGAACATCGACATCCAGCCCGCGTCGTCCATCGCGCTGACATCGGAGTGGCAGAGACCGGCGGCCTTGACGTCGACGACGACCTCGCCCGGTCCCGCGTGTGGCGCTGCCACCTCCTCCAAGGTGAGCGGCTGGTTGGTTCCGTGGAAGCGCCAAGATTTCATGGTGTCGCGTGTCCTTGCATACGTGCGTCGGGGGACGACGCCGGGTGACGCCGTCCGTCCGGGCTGGATGAGCTTTCTCTTGTCTCTCGAACCGGACGGTGCTCGTTGGAGGCTCTCTCCGGGCGGTTCGGACGGTGCCCCGAGGTGGTGGGCCCATTACAGAAACTACCCGGACATTGTTGAATGATGAACTTTCTGTTGCGTGGGCTATTTCACCGCTGTCGCCTCGCCCGGAGGGAAATAATCCGGCCTTCCGCAGCCTTCGCGCGGCCGAGGTCGATCGCATCGACGGGCAGGGGGAAACCGCCGCCGGTCGAGACGGAACGGCAGTCCGCGCCGGTGGCAGGGGTGGCCGGCGCGCACCGGCGGCCACCTGGACCCGGCCCGGGCCGTCGTCGGCCGCTTCCCGCGCACGCGGGGGATGGCTCCCGGCCCTGGGGCGCGCTTCCCGGCCCTCGCCGACGTCGCGCACGTCCCCGCCGGGGCGGTGAGGGAGGCGGGGGGACAGGCGTGGCCGGGGCGCGATTCCACTGTGATCACAGTGCCCCGCGGAGGCGCTGGTCAGGCGGCGCGGATCGCGGAGACGTCGAACTCCAGCTTCACCTTCTCGCCGACCAGCACGCCGCCGGTCTCCAGCACGCTGTTCCAGGTCAGGCCCCAGTCGGTGCGGTCGACCGTGGCGGAGCCCTCGAAACCGGCGCGCTCGGTGCCGAAGGGATCGGTCGCCGTGCCGGTGAAGGTCAGGTCCAGGACGACTGGGCGGGTGACGCCCTTGATGCTCAGGTCGCCGGTCAGGCGGTAGGTGTCCGCGGAGAGCCGCTGCACCAAGGTGCTGCGGAAGGACAGCTCGGGGTGGGCCTCGGCGTGGAAGAAGTCGGCGCTGCGCAGGTGCTGGTCGCGCTGTTTCTGACGGGTGTTGAGGCTGGCGGCCTCGATGGTCACGTCGGCGGTGCAGCGCCCGGGGTGCTCGCCGTCCAGGTACAGGCGGCCGTCGAAGTCTTCGAAGGTGCCGCGGACCTTGGTGATCATGGCGTACCGGGCGACGAAGGCGATGCTGCTGTGCGCGGGGTCGATGGTCCAGACGCCGGTCAACCGGGCGGAGGCCGCGTCGGCGGCCGGGGCGGGAGCGGTGGCGCGGCGGCGGTTGAACAGGCCCATGGGGTCGTCCTTCAGGGAGGGAATGTCTTCCGCCCTCCCCCAACATGTTGAGGTTTGAATCAATTCCAGGGGGATTCTTGCACTTCCGACGGTCCGGCAGCCTGAGCACAGCAGCCACGAGAATCCGCCCACACCACGGCCGGGAAGGCCGCCCACACGGTTGCCGTGCCCCCAGGTCAGAACGGACTGACCTGGGATTTTTCGTTCAGAGGACGCGGCGCCGACGGCGGGCGCGGGCGGCGCGGCCGCCGCCGGGTC
>NZ_JBFAKH010000116.1:0-17309 GCF_040655635.1 Streptomyces sp. NPDC050388 | reverse complement strand
AACCGCCCCCGGCCCCCCGGGCCGCACCGTGCCGGCGGCGCGCGCCAGAGCGGCCCCCGGCCGCCCCGGACAGGCACCACGGCCGCCGGCCGGCCCCACCCGCCAGCGCCCCGCGCAGCAAAGGCAGATGCGCGGCCACCGCCGCCAGGCAGTGATGCTCCTCCCGGCAGCCAGCACAGACCGCCAGGTGGGCGCGGACCACGCCCGCCTGGCCCGGCTCCAACACATCGAGCGCGTGTCCTTCGAGCAGGCCGCCGATGGCGCGGCAGTCCTGGGAAGAAGTAAGCATGACCAGTCCCTTCGGGCCGGGGCGAAAAACACGCCGTCCACGGGGCCGGCGGACGGCTGGTGCACCGCCCCACGGCCCGCTCCACGCCCCCACCCTCCCCCCAGCACGGCCCCGCGCGCGTCGTCTGCGCGCAGCAATTCCCCGCTACCACCACCGCAGTACCCGGCAGGTCGTGTCACACCCCGCCCCCTCAGCGGCCCCACCCGGCCCCCGGGATGACGCCCCGACCGCCACCCGGCGATCCCACCCGTAAGACCCACCGGCGAGCCCGGCGACCAGGACGACAGGCAGCACGACGGGCAGCACGGCGCCGCCGGCCCCCGACACGAACCAACGGAAGCGGACCCCGGCGGGAAATCGCCGCGCCAGGAACCCACACCCCCTCACGCCACCGCCCCCGGCCCACCCACCACCCCGACCGCCCAGCACCACCCCGACCAGCCGACCCACCGCAACGCGGCCAGCAAAGACACCCACCCCCTCGACACGGCCAAGAACACCCCCCACAACACAGCCCCAAAAGAGCGTCTTGTCCCGGCAGGGTTGTTTGGCTCGAGCTTCAGGTGCCGCGCCGGTGCGGGGCGCCTTCTCGGGTGAGTCCGCGGCTCATGAGGGCGATCACGGCGACGTGGATCATGGCTTCGGAGCGAGGGGAGCGGGCTTCGTAGCCGCGGGCGAGACAGCGGTGATACACCAGCCAGCCGAAAATCCGCTCGACCACCCAGCGCCGGAAAATCACCTTGAAGCCTTTGGCTCCGGGTTCGCGTGGGACGACTTCCACGTCGATGCCGAGGCGGGCGCCGGGGCGATGGCTTTGGTGCGGTAGCCGGTGTCGGCCCATGCCTTGGTCACGTGAGGGCTTGTGGTGGCGATCCGGGAGAGCAGGTGGAGGCCGCCGGCGTTGTCAAAGACGCCGACGGCGGTCACCCAGACGGCCAGGAGCATTCCAAAAGCGTCGACACCGAGGTGGCGCTTGCGGCCTGCGACTTTCTGGCCCGCGTCGATCCCCTGGCTGGCTGCGGGCACGTTGGCCGAGGTCTTGATGCTCTGTGCGTCCAGCACGCATGCGGTCGGCTCGGAATCCCGTCCCTCGGCCTCACGCACGAGGCGCCGCAGCAGGCCATTGAGCTGGTCGAAGACGCCTTCCTTCCGCCATGCGGCGAAGTAGCCGTAGACGGTTTCCCAGGGGGCGAAGTCGTGCGGCAGGTACCGCCAGGGGATGCCGGTGCGGTCGACGTAGAGGATGGCGTCCATGATGCGACGCAGGTCGTGCTCGGGTGGACGGCCGATATCCAGGCCCTTGCCTCTGCCTTCGGTCCGCCAGGCGGTGAGCGTGGGTCCGATCAGTTCCCGGCGCGCATCGGACAGGTCGCTGGGATACGGGCGCTGTCGCGTCATGTTTCGGTAGCAGCGTCAGGAGCGGCACCGCTCCAAGGCGCAAACGGCGGCAACCGGGGGCGCGTTGGGATCAGACAGGAGCGAACGCATCGAAACGGGCTGAGGTTCCGCCTCTGCAGTCACACAGCCCTCGCGAAGCGCTACCGCCCCAGCAACCTCACGGCGACTCGCCACCGAAGCACCACCAAACAACCCTGCCGGGACAAAACGCCCTTTCAGAGGCCATCTCATTTGGCGAGTCTGCGGTAGCAGATGAGGACTGCGGCTATGCCGACGAAGGCGAGGAAGTGGTCGGCCTTGCGCTCGTATCGGCAGTGAAGCCGACGACAGCCGGCGAGCCAGGACACGGTTCTTTCGACGACCCACCTGTGGCGGCCGAGTCGCTGTGAGGACTCGATGCCCTTGCGGGCGATGCGGTGGCGGATGCCGCGTTTGCGGAGCCATCGGCGCAGATGGTCGTAGTCGTAGCCCTTGTCGGCATGGAGCTTGCCGGGGCGCTGGCGACGAGATCCTCGCCGGGACCGGATCGGCGGGATGCCCCGCACGAGCGGTTCCAGGCCGAGGCTGTCGTGCATGTTCACGCCGGAAACGCCCAGCGAGAGCGGCAGTCCGTTCCGGTCGCTGATCAAGTGGATTTTCGATCCGGGCTTGCCACGGTCGGTCGGATTCGGTCCGGTCAAAGGCCCACTTTTGCAGCCCTCATGCTGACGGAGTCGATCGCGCAGCGCGACCAGTCCAGTTCCCCGCGGGCGCCGAGTTCGTCGAGGACGACGCGGTGGAGCCGGGCCCAAACCCGGGCCCGGCTCCACTGGGCGAAGCGTCGGTAGACCGTCTGCCAGCTCGGGCCGAACACCGGCGGAGGCATTGTCAACTTGTTGGTGTGCGGTTGCTTGAGGGTGTGCCGGGGTGTGCTGGGCTTGGTTTCCGCCTCTGGTTCAGGCCTCGGTGGGCATGGCGGTAGTGCCGGTGCTCTCGTTCCAGGTTCCGAAGCGGTGACGCATCTCGGTGCGGTAGCCGGGGGCGGTCATCCGGTGGCGGCGGGGCCGGAAGTGCGGTGAGATCTGGCTGAACGCGGACAGGAATTTCTGGGCTCTGCCGACTGTGCGGAAGCCCTTCATCGCGCGTTCGCGCTGCCTCGTCGGCTGATGGGAGTTCTCCGCACGGTTGTTCAGGCTCTGGTGGGAACGGTGATCGACTGAGGACATCAACACTCTGTGGGCGACGCCGTAGGAGCAGAGCTTGTCGGTGACCAGCACCCTCGGTGTCCTCCGCTGCTTCTTCATCAGCTTGGCCAGGAACCGCTTCGCGGCCTTCGCGTCCCGCTTGGAGTGCAGCAGGATGTCGAGGACGGTGCCGTCCTGGTCCACGGACCGCCACAGATACTGCCGCACACCGTTGATCTTGACGAACACTTCGTCGAGATGCCACGTGTCGCCGGGCCGGGGCCGACGGCGGCGCAGTCCGTCGGCATAGGCCTGGCCGAACGTGGCGCACCAACGGCGCACGGTCTCGTGGGAGGCAAGCACGCCACGCTGGAGCATGAGCTCTTCGACCTCGCGGAACGACAGCGGGAAGCGGAAGCACCGCCACACGCAGTAAGAGATCACCTCGGCCGGATACCGAGGCCCCCTGCATGACGGCGCACTGTCCACCGAGGATCCCTCCCAGCCTGATCAACCCGGAGATCATCCCACCCGGTCAACCAACGTGACAGCGCCCCGCCCCCGCACCACGCGGCCCGCCTCTTCGACGCCCGGGACACCGGCGCCACCGAGCGACAGCCGCGCGACCTCGCCGCTGAAGGCCTCGGCGAGGTCTACTTCCGCGACGGTGGCCGCCGTGCCCACGGCCTGGAGATGGAGTTCACCGACGTCGAGCACGTCGAGTTCGACCTGTGAGAGCAGGCGACCGACGCATACCCGCCTCAGTGCCAACTGAGGCGCGGCCTCGGGCGCGAGACCGTCCGAAGACATGAAGAATAAAAACCGACATATCTTCCGGCTCTATCGTGACCGGAGGCCCCCGTGATCGCCTCGTCCCGAACACGAACCCGGAGTATCGTCCGTCTACTCGCTTGCGCCCTCGGAGTCACCGCGGCGTGGACGGGAGCCGCAGGAACCGAGCACGGTGCCGGACATGCCCCCACGCCGGACCACGTGGTCGTCGCCGTCATGGAGAACCACGCGTACGACCAGATCATCGGCAGCCCCCGCGCTCCATACATCAACTCATGGGGTAGCCACGGCGCCGTCCTGACCAGCTCATACG
The DNA here is from genome assembly GCF_040655635.1 of Streptomyces sp. NPDC050388. Classification (NCBI taxonomy): domain Bacteria; kingdom Bacillati; phylum Actinomycetota; class Actinomycetes; order Kitasatosporales; family Streptomycetaceae; genus Streptomyces; species Streptomyces sp. NPDC050388. The sequence goes on along the minus strand of NZ_JBFAKH010000116.1, from coordinate 13,354 downwards.
CCATCGCCCACCCCAGCCAGCCCAACTACTTCGCACTCTTCTCCGGCGCGACGCAGGGCATCACTGACGACAGCTGTTACCTCCCCGGCTTCCGCTCCACCGCCAACCTCGCCTCCGAACTGACCGCCGTCGGAAAGACCTGGGCCAGCTACAGCGAGTCGCTGCCCAGCCAAGGTTCGGCCACCTGCGGCAGCGGACGCTACACGCGCACGCACAACCCGTGGTTCGGGTTCAGCAACGTACCCCGATCCAGCGCCAAGACGTTCGCACAGTTCCCGACCGTCTACGCCAGGCTGCCCACGGTCTCCTTCGTCATCCCGAATCTGTGCAGCGACATGCACAACTGCCCGGTCCCCACCGGCGACACCTGGCTGGAGACGCACCTCGGCGCCTACGCAGCCTGGGCCAAGACCCACAACAGCCTCCTCGTCGTGACCTTCGACGAGGGCAACAAGCACAGCAAGAACAAGATTGCCACGGTGCTGTACGGTCAGCCGGTGGCTGCAGGCAGCAGATCGGCGACCAGGTACAACCATTACGACGTGCTGCGCACCATCGAGGACATGTACGGCACATCGCACGCCGGGCACGCCGCCACCGCTTCGGACATCACCGGCATCTGGGCAAGCTGAGCGCAGGTACGTCTACGGACCGCCGCAGCGCAGGCACCCCGCAGCATCTTCCCCGGTCGCCGTGAAAGACCACGCCGTCGACCTGGCCACCTCGGGTAGATGCCGCCATCTGCAGTGACGCTCCGACCAGGTCCGCGGCGTGGTGGGCGCCCATCGCGCAACCCAGCAGGCGGCGCGAGAAGAGGTCCAGGACGGTAGCAAGGTAGAGCTTGTCCTCCCCGGTCTCGCTCTCGGTCATGTCGCCGACCCACAACACGTTCGGGACGATGGCCTCGAACCGTCGACGCACCAGGTCAGGGGCCGCTCTGTGGGGCAACGCCGCCGACTGCGCGGTGATCGGGTGTTCATGGTGCTGATCACCGATGTGTGACGGCTCACCGGCTGGTGCGACCGTCCTTCGGGACCGGGGCCCTGGACAGGTCCACGACGTTCTCGACGTACGCCGTGGACATCCAGAAACTGCTGGACAGGGGCCATCCCCGAACCGGGCTTGCGTATCTGGCCGCGACGATGTGCGCGGCGCTGGCGGCGGTATGGCTTGCGACGACGGCGACGCGCCGCCTGGTGGCATGGAGGCAGCGGCGACAAGGCTGACGGGCAACGCCCTACGAATGACGATCTTCATCAGTGAGAACGACGCCTGGCATCACAAGCCGCTGTACAGCGAGATCGTGCACCGTGCGCACAAGGTCGGCCTGGCCGGTGCGTCGGTGTTCCGCGGCGTGAAAGGCTTCGGCGCATCCTTGCTGATCCACACCTCGCGGCTGTTGTCGCTGAGCGAGGACCTACCGGTGGCAATCGTGATCGTGGACACCGAGGACCGGGTCCGGGACCTCCTGCCGCAGCCGGACGAACTGGTCGAGTCGGAGCTGGTGATCCTCGACGAGTGCGAGGGCATCCGATACGTTGGCCGGGAAAAAGGCGTGAACTGGCTGTTCGTCGTCATCGGGGCCATGGTGGGCGCTCCTCCGCGGTATCTGACCGACCGGGCGGTGCAGAAACGGCACGACACTTCTTCCCGTGGGACACCTTCACCGTGAACGTGATCGGCTGCCTGATCCCGGGCCTGCTCGCCGGCGCAGCGGTGGCCGGGGCCGCTTCATCGCAGGCGCAGTTGTTGCTGGGCACCGGATTCTACGGAGAGCCGACGACGTACTCCACGTTCTCGTACGAGATGCTGCGGCTGGCCGAGGGCAGGGCAAGGTTCTTCGCCGCCGCCAATGTGATCGCCAGCGTGGTGGCGGGCCTCGGGGCGGTGTTCCTCGGGGTGTCCTTCACGGAGGCGCTGTGGGCGTGAACCCGGCGGCTCCCAAGGAGCAGGAGGCGAAGCGGCCGACGCGGATGGGGCCGTGGCGGTTCGTGGTCTGGTTCGGGACCGTCAGCCTGCTCGCCGACTTCGTGTACGAGGGCGCCCGCTCGATCACCGGCCCGCTGCTGGCCTCGCTGGGCGCGTCTGCCCTGGTCGTTGGCGTGGTCACGGGCGCGGGAGAGGCCGCCGCGCTGGGGCTGCGGCTGGTCTCCGGCCCGCTGGCCGACCGCACCCGCCGCTTCTGGGGGCTGGCGATCTCCGGGTACGCGCTGACGGTCGTGGCGGTGCCGTTGCTGGGCGTGACCGGGGTGCTGTGGGCGGCCTGCGCGCTGGTGGTCGCTGAGCGGGTCGGCAAGGCGGTGCGCTCACCGGCCAAGGACACACTGCTCTCGCACGCCGCCGCCGCCACCGGGCGGGGTCGCGGCTTCGCCGTGCATGAGGCGATGGACCAGATCGGTGCTCTGGTCGGCCCCCTGCTCGTGGCCGGCGTTCTCGCGCTTACGGGGAACGACTACGGCCCCGCGCTGGGTGTCCTCGCCGTCCCCGGCATCGCCGTACTGCTCCTGCTGTTCTGGCTGCGGGCCCGGGTTCCGGACCCCGAGGCCTACGAACGGGAGGTGGAAGCCGCAGCAGCCGGGCCGCTGGTCGCGCAGGACGGGCGGTTGCCGAGGGCATTTTGGACCTACGCCGCTTTCACGGCGGCCACCACGACCGGCTTCGCGACCTTCGGGGTGCTCTCGTACCACCTGGTTGAGCGGCATCTGCTGGGCACCGCGTGGGTGCCGGTGCTGTACGCGGCGGCGATGGCCGTGGACGCAGTGGCGGCGCTGGCCACGGGATGGTTGTACGACCGCTACGGCGCCCGGGTGTTGGTTACGCTGCCGGTGCTGACCGCGGGCGTGGTGGCACTGGCGTTCACCGACACGCTCGCGATCGCGGTAGCCGGGTCACTCGTGTGGGGCGCGGCCATGGGCATTCAGGAGTCCACCTTGCGCGCCACGGTGGCGGACCTGGTGCCCAGTGGGCGCCGGGCGACCGCGTACGGGCTGTTCGCCGGTGTCGTCGGAGCGGCGAGCCTGGCCGGTGGCGCCCTGACGGGTGGGCTGTACGGCCACTCGATCCCCATGCTGATCACAGTGGTCGTCGCCATCCAGGTCCTCGCCCTCGTGCTGCTGGCCGTCACACGGGTCACCCGCCGCTGACACGACGGGGCTCTCGCTGTGAGCGACTCAGTCCGTACGGCAGGGACGGCTCGGCGCTGGCAATCTCGATGAGCCGGTTGTACTTGGCCACGCGTTCACCTGTCGGATTCTGTCGCTCGATTCATAGGTGGCGTCTGCGAGGTTGCGGATCGAGGTCGAGGTCGGTGAAGTGAGTGTGCCGGGTCGTGCCGAGGGGGCGGCCGGTCAGGTGGGCGTCGACGCGGTGGAGGTTGAGTGCAGCGGCGCTGAGCACGTGGGCCAGGCCGGTCTTCGCCTGACCTCGGTAGCGGTGTGGCGGACGCCGGTGGTCCGTACGGCCTGGGAGATCGTGCCCTCGGCGTCGGCACGCACGCAGGAACCCCAGCTCGGACAGCCTCACCAGCAGCCGGTCCAGTACCACCTGCTCCGCGCTGTTCTCGACCAGGCGCTCACGGAAGCCGGACAGGACGGAGAAACCGAGATCAGGGTCTGCTCGGCCCGCCGGCGGCGCTCGAGGAGCCAATGCGGGAAGTAACTGCCCTGACTCAGCTTGGGGACGGCCAGTTCGACGGTGCCGGCGCTGAGGGTACCCCCGGCCGGAGGCTGCATGAGCGCGTCGGCGAACGTTTTGATCATTGCGCGCAGCAGATCGGGACTCTCCCCCGCAAGCGGGGGGACCCCCAGGCGAGATTGTCCTCGGCGAGGGCGTGCAGGGGCAGACTGTCGGGTGCGGTCATCGTGCTGATCTCCTTCAAAGACTTGGTCAAAGACTTGGTCGTCTTGAAGGATCAGCCGGTGGCCGTTCTCATATCCGGGCACTCACTCCGACGCCGGGGCAAACGCCCGGATCAGGTGGGAGCCCCTACACCACTTCCCAGGACGCAACCCCGCGTTCACCAGCCGACCAGATTCATAGACCTTCGAGCGAGCCAGTCCGTGAACGACACGGGCTGACCGCCCAGGTTCAGAGGAAGGATCTGGTCGCAGGTGGCCCGGCCGTCGAACCACAGTGAGCCCCGGTGCGGACCGGTGACAACGAGCAGGGTCGAGAAGCCACAGCCGTTTTCCTGGATGAATACAGCGCCGGACGTCTTGCGCTTGCGAGTGGGTCTCCCGTGGGGCGTCCCACCCGGCGGGCTCGAGGGCCTTCCACCGTGCGTCGGTGAACCGGGTGCCCCAGTCGGCGCACACGGGACGGCGCGCCTCCCGCTCGGCCCGCTGCTGATCGGCCGCGCGGCGCAGCTGCTCCTTGTACGCGCGCTCGCGGGCTGCGTACTCGGCCCGCCGGCGGGCGTCCTGGGCTTCGCGGCGCGGGTTGCCGATCGCCTCCAGGAGCGTCTGGTTGTGCGGGCGGCCGAAGTGACGGAAGATCGCTCCGGCCGGGCCGTGCTCTTGGAGCTGCTTCATGCCGGTGACCACGATGGGGAGCTTGCCGTCGTACAGGTGGAAGCCGTCGTGTGCGGTGCCCTGCCAGTGCCGCTGGGTCAGTTCGGCCAGCTGCGCGATGACGGTGCTGGGGTTGCGCGGGCCAACGCGGTTGAAGACGAACAGCAGCGGCACCCCGTCCTCGGACGAGGTGATGACGATGTCCGCCTGGGCGCCGCCCTTGCCGGGGTTGGGCCAGGTGCCCGTCGCGGGCAGCGCCACCCCGGTCGCGTAGGAGGCGGCCTTCAGGCCCATGGGAGTCAGGTGGCGCAGCGTGTCCCCGCCCGAGATCTGCCCGCCGTTCTCCGCCAGGCCGTGCTTGCGCAGATCGGAGAGCGCCCCGAGGTGCGAGGCGGTGCGGGCCTGCTTCCGCTTCGAGAGCGAGGCCTTGTCGGTGTGCCGGTAGCTCAGGTGCGGGGCCGCGAGCTGCTGGATCTGTTCGAGGGCCTGCAAAATTATGGTCAGATCAGGCCAGAACTGAATTTTCTCTCCTCTATCGACGTACAGCGGGTCCAAAGCGGTACCTTTTCTCTCCCAGACTTCTTGGGGGGCGTAAGTGTCTAGCAGTGACGGAACAGCCGGAGGCTCGGGGGCCGGGGGCTCGGGGGCCGGGGGCTCGGCGTCGGCCGCCCCTTGGTGGCAGCGGCCAGCAGTACTGGCGGCAGCGACAGCCGTTGCTGTAACTGTGCTTGGCGGCTGGTTGCAGCAAGGCGGCGTTTCGCTGGTCTCGGCACTTTTCGGCGATGATGGTGCAACTCGGCCGAAGACACATGTGACTCCGATGGAAGAAGCTCACTGCAATACGTGGCTGTTGCGACAGAACGTAACGTCAGTCGCCCGCGAGTTGAAGACAGAACTTCGCGGAACTTCTGGCAGATTTAACGAGGGCGAAAGGGAGAAGGTCATTGACCGTGTTCGTCGGGCCACGGGCTCTGATTTACCAACGGGCTCCTCGGTAGAAGTCACTGTTCAGAACCCGACGGGCAAGGCGATTGTACTGACACGGCTAGAAGTATCAGTAAAAAACCGCACTGAACCCCCAGCTCGTTCGTTGGTTAATGTAGGAAGCGGCTGCGGTGGCGATTTACCTGTAAGGCAACTCAGCGTCGACCTCGACGCAAGTGAACCCCGCTTCATCCCGCAGGAAAATGACGGCCTCGGGAATCGGACGCCGGACTTCCCGTACAAGATCTCTGCCAATGACCCTGAAGTTTTCATGCTATCCGGCTATTCGAGCAAGTTGATCGAGTGGACCGCAACGTTCCACTGGGTTGCCGATGGCAAGGAGGGGAAAACGGTGATCGACAATGAAGGCCACCCCTTCCTGTCCTACTCAAATACTTCGGCGCACTACTGGTTCGACACCTACTACGACACCCTTAATCTGGCTCCAACTAGTTGAAGCTGGCCAGCCCGTGTCGGGTATTCACTGTACTGCTGGAAAGCGCACGCAGCGCCGCTTAAGGGCTGTCCCGCAATGATCGTGGAGCCCGGGCCAGAGCTGTCCGACGGGCAGGGCAGGCTCAGCCGGTGGCTTGTGAAGTACCCAAAGACCGGGCGAAGTCGGCAAGGGTCCGGAAGTCGTCCTCGCTCAGGCCGATCCGCGGGTTGACGTGGTGCAGAAGTCCACATCCGCGGTGGTGTGTGGTCATGTACGCCTGGTCCAGATCACTCTGTTCGTCGTCCACCCAGGCGAAGGAACGGCCGTTGGCGTAGTCCACCAGAAGAGGAGTCTTCCAGTGCACTCCGTCGGAGCGCTCTTGCAACAAGGCGTCGCCGAAGTCGACGAAGGGCAGTTCAGGAAGGCCGAGCACTGGGCCGATCCACCGGTTGGCATCCCCCATCCACGTGGTGGCCCAGCACAGCTCGTAGCCGAGCCGGAGCAGGGCTCGTCCGTGCTCCGGGTTGAGCCAGACCCGCAGGGGTCGCCGACGGAGCGAGAGTTCTCGATGACCCTCTGGAGCCCCACTGTCTTGGGGCACTCTGAGTGTGGTGTAGCCGTCGGGACGCTTCTCCGGCTTGGCCGCATATGGGTTGAGGGGCCCGTCTACGTCGAGGAACAGTAGCGGTCGGCTCACGATCCCCCCTGCCATGCTGATATCGGCTGCGCCGGTGGAAGCGTAGCGGTACCGATCGCCGCGGCATCGGGCCAGGCCTGATGTGATGATCACGGCGTGGTGGGCGTAATCACAGCCTCGGAGCCGTCCTAATACTCCAGCCGGACTTCTGCACTCCTCCTGGTCAACGGCCTGGCGGTGGGGAGTGTAGCGGGGGTGCGGCATGCGCGGGACGGTGTTTAAGACGAGGATCGCGGCCCGGTGGTGAGCGTCGGAGCTCACGGTTTCTCTCCTCAGGCGTCTGGATTCGAGTGGTTCATGGCCGGACTGGGGCTGCGCATACGCCACGCGGTCGGCACCCTGGAGGACGGGCGCACTGTCCACTCGTCACACACCGCACTGGAAGCGCGGACATCATGATCGACATCATCGCAGGGGTGGAGATCCCCGAGACCGCGGCAGTGGCAGAGGCCACGAACTTTCTCCGGGAAAAGGCCAGTCCTCTCATCTTCCACCATTCCCGGCGTGTTTTTCTCTTCGGTTCCCTCCATGCGCAGGAACTCAGCCTCCGGCCTGACCCGGAACTGCTCTACATATCCGCGATGTTTCACGATACCGGTCTTTTGACCCCGTACTCCGCCACGGAGCAGCGCTTTGAACTCGACGGCGCTGATCACGCACGGAGGTTCCTCCTCGACCGCGGGTTCCCGGAGAGCGCCGCCGACATGGTCTGGACGGCGATCGCGCTGCACACGACCCCAGAAATTCCTGGTCGGATGGGCCCGGAGACGGCTGTCACCAGCTACGGTGTCCTGACCGACGCGGTCGGCTGGGGGCTGGACAGGCTGAACGGCGACCTGGTGGACGAAATCGCTGCCGCGCATCCGCGCGGAGAATTCAAGAAGGAATTTCTGCAGGCATTCGTCGAGGGACTCAAAAACCGTCCGGACACCACCTACGGGACCGTCAATGCGGACGTGCTGGAGCACTTCGTTGCCGGCTTCCGCCGCAAGAACATGGTCGAGCGCGTCACTGAGGCGCCCTGGCCGAGCTGAAATGCGCTCGAAAAAGCCAGGGCGGTGCGATGATCCCGTGGGCAGCGGGTTGCGGCCGCGACGATCGTAACCCTCGGCAAGGCGTCGCCCGCGCGTGCACAAGAACAGAAAGAGGAACAGGCATGCGAGCCATCACTGTCCGGGACCGCAACGCCGGTGTCAGCGGGCTGGCCCTGGAGGACCTGCCCCATCCCCATGCCGCTGAAAACGATGTAATCGTAAGAGTGCATGCCGCAGGATTCACCCGCGGAGAGCTCGACTGGCCTGGAACATGGTCCGACCGTGCCGGCCGCGACCGCACTCCGAGCGTGCCGGGACACGAGGTCTCGGGCGTCGTGGCGGAGCTCGGATACGGAACCACCGGCCCCACTATCGGCCAGCGCGTCTTCGGGCTGACCGACTGGACCCGCAACGGCTCGCTGGCCGAGTACGTCGCCGTGGAGGCCCGCAACCTCGCTCCGCTGCCCGCGGACATCGACCACACAGTGGCGGCCGCGCTGCCGATTTCCGGGCTGACCGCCTGGCAGGGTCTGTTCGACCACGCGCGGATCGCAACCGGCCAGACCGTCCTGATCCACGGAGCCGCGGGCAGTGTCGGCTCGATCGCCGTCCAGCTCACACGCGAGGCGGGGGCCCGCGTGATCGGCACCGGCCGGTCCGCCGACCGGGCCACCGTCCTCGAGCTGGGCGCACACGCGTTCCTGGACCTCGCGGCCGCCCGACTGGAGGACGTCGGCGAGGTCGACGTGGTGTTCGACGTGATCGGCGGTGACATCCTCGACCGCTCGGCCGCACTCGTACGCGCCGGCGGCACGCTCGTCACCATCGCCCACCCGCCCACCGTCCGACCCAAGGACGGGCGGGCGCTCTTCTTCGTGGTGGAACCCGACCGTGCACGCCTCGCCGACCTCGCTCAGCGGCTCAGGGACGGACGGCTGAAAGTACGGGTCGGCGCGGTGCGGCCGCTGGCTGAAACGGCCATCGCCTTCGCCCCTGAGCGGCGCATCGCCGGCCGGACGGTCATCCGGGTCGCCGAGGACTGAGGAACCCGTCCGTCGTGCCGTCCGTCCGGCACGACGAACGGCATCCGCCGACACGGTGTGACGGCAGCCGGCGCAGCACGGCAGGGATGACTTCCCCGCGTACGAGGTGGCGTCGAGCCGTCCGCCCCAAGGCTGCGGGTGCCGAATCATCATCCGCCGAGGTCACTGCCTTGATCGCTGATGTACGCGGCTCGGGGATCACCGCGAAGTGGTCGCCCGCTCGGCGCCAGGACGGCATCATGAACTGTCGTGCTGCTGTGTCCGGCTTACCTCGCTGCGACCAACATCCCGGCGATCCTGCGCCTGCTGCCCATGAGCGGACGCGAGAAGGACATCGAGATCCTCGCGCTCCGCCATCAACCGCTGGTCCTGCAGCGTCAGGTCGGCAGGCCCACCTTCACCGCCACCGACCGCGCCGTACTCGCCGGCCTCCCTCACCGCCTGCCGGCGGACAAACTGCGACGCCCGCTGTTGCTGGTGCGGCCGGACACGATCCTGCGGTGGCACCGCAACCTACTCAAGCGCCGTCACGCCGCGGTGAGCCGACCACATCACCGAGGACGACCACCCACCGTACGGTCGATCCGCGCCCTGGTGCTGCGCCTGGCCAGGGAAAACCCGCCGTGGGGGGACAGGAGGATCCACGGCGAACTCGCGGCCCTCGGGATCAAGGTCGCCGCATCCACCGTCGGGGAGAGCCTCACGGAGCACGGCATTCCGCCCGCGCCCGAGCGGCAGAGCACGACCTGGGCCGAGTTCCTGCGTGGCCAGGCCGAGGTGCTGCCGGCCTGCGACCTGTTCGAGGTCCACACCCCGACCGGGGCGCGCCTGCACGTCTTCGCCGTGATCGAGCACACCACGCGCCGCATCCGGATCCTGGGCGCCACCGCCCACCCCCACGGCGGACTGGCTCGTCCAGCTCGGACGGAACCTGCTCGTGGACCTCGAGGACGCCGGCAGCCGCACCGGATTCCTCATCCGGGACCGGGACGCGAAGTTCACCGCCGGCTTCGACGCCCTGTTCGCCGACGCGGGCCTGGAAGTGGTCGAGACCGGGATCCGAACACCGCGCAGGAACTCCCTCATGGAGCGTTGGATCCAGACCTGCCGCCGCGAGCTCCTCGACCGCACCCTGATCTGGAACCAGCACCCTCTCCTGCACGTGCCTGGTTGAGTTCGAGACCTTCTACGCTGGACATCGGCCACACCGGGCCCTGGGCCGGGCCGCTCCCCTCCGCCCGCTGCCCGAAGTGATCGACATTCCGGCGCGGAGAAGGCGCCTGAGGATCCGCAGGCGAGATCGATGCGGCGGGACCCTCCACGAGTACGGACATGCCGCCTGACCCCGCCGGATGATTATTCGGCACCCGCAGGGTTGGTGGCTGTTCTCCGCCCGGTTGTTGAGGTACTTCGACTGCCGGTGCTCGACGGAGGGCACGGCCTCGCGGTGGGCGGCGTCGTAGGAGCGGAGCTTGTCTGTGACGATCACCCGGGGCACCGCGCGTGTCGTCTTCATCGGGTGGTGGAAGAAGCGCCGGGCGGCGGCTGTGTCCCGGCGGTTCTGCACGAGGACGTCCAGGACGGTTCCGTCCCGGTCGACGGCCCGCCACAGGTGCTGCCGCTCTCCGTCGATCTTGATGAACACCTCGTCCAGGTGCCCTGTGTCACCGGGCCGGGGCCGGCGGCGCAGTCCGCTGACGTAGGTCTGCCCGGACGTGGCGCACCGGCGGCGAACCGTCTCGTGGGAGACGAGCACGCCGCGCTCGAGCATCAGCTCCTCCACCCCGCGGTACGACAGCGGGAAGCGGAAGTACCGCCACACGCAGTGGGAGATGATCTCGACGGGGTACTGGTGCCCCTGGCACGACGGCGACGCGCTATCCACAAACGGGCCCTCCCAGCATGACCAACCAGAAGATCACCCCACCCGGTCAGCCAACGTGACAGTGCCGAGCGGCGGCCCGAGCGCGGCGGTTCCGACGGTCTTGTCCAGCATTCGGATCCGGTGCGAGACTGCGGAACCACCGTCGCAGGTAAAGGAGTTGGGCTTGCCACCCACGGGAAGACCGTTACGGTCCCTGACCATCCTCTTCGCACCGGAGAGCGCGTACGGGCCGACGAACAACTGCGTAGGGATCGGGGATGTCCTGCGCCGCCGGGGGCATCGCGTGGTGTTCGCCGCGGAGGCATCCTGGAAGGGCCGCCTCGCGCCGCTCGGTTTCGAGGAGGACCTGGTCGATCTGGCCCCACCGCCCGAACAGCCCCAGGACGCCGGCCAGTTCTGGAAAGACTTCATACGCAACACCGCGCCCGAGTTCCGGAAGCCGACCATCGAGCAGTTGAGCACCTGGATCAAGCCAGTGTGGGAGGAACTGATCTCCGGCGCCCGGTACTGCGAGCCGCAGATGAAGGAGATCATCGACCGGGTCCGGCCGGATGTGATCGTCGAAGACAACGTCGTATGCTTCCCAGCCTTGACCACGGCGGGCGTTCCTTTCGTCCGGATCGTTTCCTGCAACCCGCTGGAGACGAAAGGAGAGTGCGTGCCTCCGCCGTTCTCCGGGTATCCGGCCAGGGACCGGAGCAAGTGGGACGAGTTCCGCGCCGAGTACGAGCGCACGCACCGGAGCCTGTGGAGCGACTTCAGCGCCTGGGTGACCGAGCAGGGCGCGCGTCCGCTGCCCGATCTGGAGTTCATCCACGAGGGCGATCTGAACCTGTACGTCTATCCCGAGTCGGCCGACTACACGGACGCCCGTCCGCTGGGCCCGACCTGGCACCGGCTGGACTCCTCCGTTCGCGAGACGCAAGAGAGGTTCACGCTGCCGCCCGGCCTGGCCGGCGGCGGCGCGCTGATCTATTTCAGCCTCGGCTCGCTCGGCTCAGCCGACGTGGACCTCATGCGCAAGGTCATCGCCTCGCTCGCCCGTACCCCGCACCACTACATCGTCTCCAAAGGCCCACTGCACGAGGAAATCGAGCTGCCGCCGAACATGTGGGGCAAGGAGTTCCTGCCGCAGACCCGGATCCTCCCGCTGGTCGACCTCGTCATCACGCACGGCGGCAACAACACGACCACCGAAGCCCTCCACTTCGGCAAGCCCATGATCCTGCTGCCACTGTTCTGGGACCAGTACGACAACGCCCAGCGCATGGCCGAACTGGGTTACGGTATCCGGCTCGACCCGTATCGCTTCACCGACGCCCAACTCCACGGCGCCATCGGCCGTCTGCTCGGCGATACGACTCTGCGGCGCACCCTCACCGAGGCCGGTGAGACGATCCGGGCGCGCGACGGGCTGCATGCGGCCGCGGATCTGATCGAGCGGGCCGCCACGGGCTGATCCCACCGGCCCCCGGACGAACCTGCCCCCATGCCCCCGACCACCTGCGCACCGCGTATCGCCGGGCTTCGTCGTCCAGGTCGACCCTCTCGAAGCACAGCGCACCGTGTACCGTTCGGAAACTCATCGCCGCTGCCCGGAGGGGCCTGGCGCGGCATCACGGTCTGCTGGAACCCTGTCCGGGTGATCGTCTCACTGGTGTACCGGGTGGTACGCAAGCTGCTCGCAGTTCCGGCGGTGCTGCTGCGCTGGAACATGGCCAAGGACACGGAGCTGCTGGTGCTGCGCCACGAGAACGCGGTGCCGCGCAGGCAGCTCACGAGTCCGGTGTGATACGAGCCGACAAATCGGCTGTGGTTCGCAGCAGCGCCCTCGCTGCTCCCCCGGCGCCCGTGGGCACAGGTGTTCCCGGTCACGCCCGCGACGCTGCCGGCATGGCACCGCAGGCTCATCACCCGGAAGTGGGACTACAGCAAGCGCCCGAGCCTGCTCGGGTGACCGCGAGTGCGGTGAGGGCTCTGCTCCCGCAGCTCGCCCAGCAAAATCCCCGCTGGGGCGGCCGAGGGCATCGTCGCCTGCGACGTCATCCACATCAACCTGGCTGGCCTGCGCCGGGTCCACGCGCTGGTGTCCCTCGGACACAGCACACGCAGGCTGCACATCGCCGGAGTGACCGCCCCCATCCCACCGGGTCCTGGACGGTGCGACAGGCAGGAAACCTCGCCGTCGAGTCGGGCATTGGGGTGGACTCGCTGCGTTTCCTGCGCCGCGACCGGGACGCGCAGGACACCGAGTCCTTCGACGTGGTCTTCGCGACCGACGACATCCGCATCGGCAGGACCGCGCCGCGGGCCCCTCGGATGAACGCGCCCTGCGAACGGATCATTGGAACCCTGCGGCACAGGGCCCTCGACCACCTGTTGCTCTGGAACGAGACGCACGCGAGGCAGGTCCTCGATTCCTACGCCCGGCATTACCACGGTCATCGTCCCCACCAGGCTCGCGGACAGCTCCTTCCCCTTGCCCAGGTGCATCCGCCGCCCACGGTCACCCCGTTCGCTCACCGGCTTCTACGCACCCGAATACCCGGCAGGGTGATCAACGAGTACAGATACGCGGCCTGACCAGCGGCGACGAACTTCCGAACGGCACAGGATGCCGGGCGGCGGGTCCCGTCACCGGCGCGCTCGGCGCGCACCCCCAGCGGGCCGGTCCGTCCGGGTGGGCCGGTCCGCCGCCCGGCCGCTCACCCGACACAGGCCAGCCGGCTCACCCACTGCGCCAGCGTCAGCGAGCCGGCCCGGGCCG
>NZ_JBFAKH010000115.1:15857-17483 GCF_040655635.1 Streptomyces sp. NPDC050388 | reverse complement strand
GTGGGCGAGGCCCTTGCCCTGCGGTCCGGTGCCGCCGAGCACGCCGACGACGAGCCCGGAGACGTCGGGCAGGTCCCAGGGGTCCTTGGCGGGGGGCTTTGCGTCTGGGGTGCTCACGTTGTGTTCCTCCTTGTGAGGGGCAGGGGCGGACAGCACGGTCGTCCGGGCTGTCCCGGGGAATCCTGGGGAGGGACGGGCCGGGGCGGTGTGCCGGGTCGCGGGCATCGCCCCGCCCACGCTCATGTGGTGGTCCGGTACGACGCTTTCCTTGCGTGTGCCTGGATCTCCGGGGGCCAGGTCCTGCCCAGCGACAGGCCGCCGTCGACGACGATTTCCTGTCCGGTGAGGAAACTCGACGCGTCGGAGGCGAGGGAAGGCCGCCACGGCGGCCAGGTCCTGCGGCTCGCCGCTGCGGGGAACCGGCTGGAAGTCGCGCAGGCTCTCCCGTACCCGTTCGACGCTGTCGTCCGGGGCCGATCCCGTGAGGTCGGCGCCGTGGCCGACGATGCGGGTGGCCACGCCGCCGGGCGTCATCGCGTTCACCCGGATTCCGTGGGGGGCGAGTTCCACCGCGCTGCTGCGGGTCAGCTGGACAACGGCGGCCTTGGCCGCGCCGTAGGGGTGAGGGCCGTAACCGGCTCTCAGGCCGGCGACGCCGCCGGTGTTCACGATGCTGCCTCCGCCGTGGTCGCACATGATCCGGGACGCGTGCTTGATGCCGAGGAAGACGCTGCGGCACAGCAGCCGGAAGGCTTCGTCCCACTCTTCGGCCGAGATGTCCTCGGCGAAGCGCCAGGACCCCACCCGGCCGGCGTTGTCGACCAAGCAGTCCAGGCGTCCCCGAGTGGCCGCCGTGTCCGTCACCGCCGCGGCGATGTCCTCCTCGCGGGTGACGTCGACGCGGCGGAACACCGCCGCGTCACCGAGCTCCTCGGCCAGGCTGCGGCCCCGTTCCTCATCGACATCGGCCACCACCACGAAGGCCCCCGCGTCGACGAAGTGGCGGCAGACGCCCGCCCCGATTCCGCTGGCGCCTCCAGTGACCAGGGCGACCTTTCCCGGCAGTGAGTGCACGATGGGACCTCTCTCCTCGCCTTGCGTGATCTGCCCGGGTGTCGGGTTCCTCCGAAAGCGAGGCTCCTGGCGGGCCGTTCCTCCCGGGTGTTCGCCTGCCGTCCCGGCGTCTTCACTCCTGCGCGCGCCGGTGCAGCGCGGCCACCAGGGCGGGCACCTCGGCCAACGCGCGCAGGGCGTCATTGAGGTGCGTGCACCCGGCGGTGCCGCGCAGCACCCTGGGCACGGTGGTGCGCAGGTCCGCCAGGGGTGTCCCGAGCAGACGGTCCAGGTTGAGCACGGCCAGGGGGCACTCGTCGTAGGGCAGGATGCGCGGCTCGGCCCGCAGGGTGAGGAGGGCACCGGTGCGTGCGTGGGCCGTGGCGTGCAGCCGGTATTCGTGCACGGCCCTCCTGCCGCCCTCGGGCACCGTCGCGCTGTCCTGGAACATCGCGTCCACGCCGATGACCTCGCCCGGTGTGACGTCGATGCGCCGGGCCCGGCGGAAATAACGTTGCGTGGGGCCGGCGCGGTTGGGGGCACCCCCCCGGGGGGGGGGGGGGCGGCCGCGTA
>NZ_JBFAKH010000115.1:0-15847 GCF_040655635.1 Streptomyces sp. NPDC050388 | reverse complement strand
TCCTGGCTCATGTTCCGCGTCCCCCGTAGCCTCTCCGGCGCTGCCGTCGGCGACCTCGAACTCCGTCGACCACCTGGGGATGCCGCCCTGCCGCGGCGCGGCCAGTTCGTGCCAGCCCGCCGGGTCGTCGGGGTGCGGCAGCGGTACGACCCGGCGTGTCCGGTCGCCGCCTTTCCGGACGTGGTCGGGGCTCAGGGCGCTGGATCCGGGCATGAAGCCCGTGCAGACGCCTTCCTGCGGGCGCACCGCGGCCCGATGTGTGCCGGGCCCGGCGGACGGCCACCGGGTCGCGGCGAAGTCTGCGATCAGTGATACCGCGGCGAGATCGTCCAGCATGAGGTACAGCGAGGTCCCGGTGTCCCGTTCCCGCGGCAGGGCCTGTGCCAGCAGGGTGCGGAATCCGCCGCCGCAGCGGGCGCCGGTGAGGAGGGCCAGTTCGCTCCTGGCCGGGGTCGACTCGATCTCCTCGATCACCCGGCTCGCCGGTGCGAATCGGACGCGCAGCCGGTCCTCGGCGACGACGAGCGGGGGCCGGCCGTCGGCCGGGGTGTAAAGGTCGCGGGCCCGCCCGTCGATGTGGAGTCCGGTGCCGAATCCTCCGGGCCACCGCGTGTCGAGCGTCGAGGTCCGGCGCACGCTGCCCGGGCGGCGGACCGGTGACGGCCCGAGCGGGCCGGCGGGCTGTGGTGCCGGAGGGTCTTCGGTGGTCATCGGGTGCCTTTTCGTCGATGGGGGTCTCACGCTCTTCATGCCGGCTTCCCCAGGGGAGGCAGGGGTGAGCCGGTGCCGTCCTCCCCGTGGGGCGGCCCGCCGCCCGCGCTCGCCCGGAGCCTCGCCGTCGTGCGGGGGGGGTGTTCCCGCTCCGTACCGACTGCTTTCCCGGCCGACGGGGAAAGCCGGGGAAGCGGTCCGGGCTGCGGCCGCCGGTCCGGGTCAGGCGTGGCCGTCCCCCCATTTGTTCTCCGCGATGCCGGTCAGCCGACGGTGGTCGAGCTTTCCGTTGTCCGCGCGTTCCAGCGAGTCGACGTAGGCCGTGTGCTTGGGCACCTTGTAGCCCGCCAGGTGCGCGCGGGCGTGGGTGTGGAGTTCCTCCTCCGACGGCGGCCGCTCCCCCGCCCGGAGAAGGGCGACGACCTTCCTGCCGAGGCGTTCGTCGGACACGCCGAGGACCGCGGCGTCCGCGATGCCCGGGTGCTGCTTCAGGACCTCTTCGACCTCTTCGGCGAACACCTTCTCCCCGCCGGTGTTGATGCAGCTGGAGCCACGGCCGAGGAGCTGGATCCGCCCGTCGGCGTCGAGTTGGGCCAGGTCGCCGGGAACGGACCAGCGGCGTCCCGCGGCCTCGACGAAGACCTGGGCGGACTTCTCCGGGTCGTTGAGGTACCCCACCGGGATCCAGCCTGTGACCGCGAGGCGACCGACCTTGCCGTCGCCGGGTTCGGCGAGGGTTCCGTCGTCGAGCAGCACGGCGGCCCGGTCGGAGGGCACGAACGAGCCGGTGTCGGCCACGTCCCCGCGCACGGACACCGTCGAGGCGACGGCGGAGGCCTCGGAGGAGCCGAGTCCGTCCAGCAGGCGTGCCGCCGGCATGTGGTTCAGGAGCCCTTCCTTGACCGGGCGGCTCCACATCACGCCGGAGGAGAACACGGCGCGCAGGCCGTCGAGGCGCCACCGTCCGGGGTTCTCGTCGAGGGCGGCGAGCATCGGCCGGGCGAAGGCGTCGCCGACGATCGCGAGGGACTGGACCCGTTCGCCGTCCATGACGTCGAGGAGCTGTTCGGCGTCGAAGCGCGCCCCCGGGGTCATGACGAGGGTGCCGGCCCCGCTGAGTGCCGAGATGGCGTAGAAGAGTCCGGCGCCGTGCATGAGCGGGCTCGCCACCAGGGAGCGGATCTCCCGGGTGAGTCCGGCCAGGTGCGCCTCGACGGCCTCGCGGTCGCCGTGGTCGGGCAGCGGTCGGGGGTTCTGCGCGTTGAGCAGGGAGAGGATGTCGCCCTGGCGCCACATCACGCCCTTGGGGTGTCCGGTGGTGCCGCCGGTGTAGATGAGGATCAGGGAGTCCTCGCGTCCGCCGCCGTGCGGCCGCGGGGGGTGCGCGTCCAGTTCGCGGGCGTAGGAGGGGGCCCAGTCGGTGCCCTCGCCGACCTCGAGCCAGAGCCGCACGCCGGGCAGGCGGTGGCGCACCCGGTCGACCCGCTCGCGGAACTCGGCGTCGAAGACGACCGCCTTGACGTCGGCGTCGGCCCAGATCTGCACCAGTTCGTCTTCGACGTAGCGGTAGTTGGTGTTCATCGGGGCGAGGCCCGACTTGCCGGCGGCGAAGAAGGTCTCCAGGTATTCGGGACCGTTGCGCATGTACTCGGCCACGACGTCGCCCGCGGTGAGGCCCGCGGATTCCAGCACCGTGGCGAGCCGGGCCGCACGGTCGTCGAAGTGCGCCCAAGTGCCTCGTCGGCGCCCGTGAACGAACGCCGTGCGCTCGGGGTGCACACGGGCCACGGCCTCGAAGACACTCGCGAAGTCCCAGCCTGCCATGTCAGCCCTTTCGCGTCATGCCGCCGCCCGGAGCGGTGGCCGTCATCCCATCCGAAAATATCCTACAGACGTTAGATAATAACCTCAAGGCTTTAGATTAAGGAGAAGGTTCTTCACGGTCGGCGAGGCCCGGTGGGGCGGGGGCGACCGACACCGGGACGGCCGTCAGGGTCGGCATGCGGTTGACCGCCTGGGCGCCGTGGTGCAGGGAGGTGAGCCGGTTGACGTTGCTGCCCGTCGTCCGCGGGTCCCCGCCCGTCTCCAGGCCTCCCCAGCCGTGGGTCATCGACAGGACCCCCGGTCGCATGCTCGGGTCCTCGTGCGCCACGGCCTCGAGCGTTCCGTGCGGCGAGCGGATCGTCACCGCGGCGCCGTGCGTGATGCCCAGGTGCGCCATGTCCTGCGGGTGCAGGTGGGCCGGGTTGTACGGCTGCGGGGGCAGGCCGACGACCGCCGACCCGAGGGAGTTGACCACCTCCCGCATCCGCCGCACGACCAGCCGCAGCGGGAACTCCTCGGCGTCCTCGCCGCCCTCGGTGTCCCCCACCGCTCCCGGCGCCCCGGCCTCCCGGTCGGCCCCGCCCCCCGCCGCCCCACCCTCGCCCGCCCCGCCCTCGGCCCCCGCGGACCGGGCCCCCACGGGTACCGTCGCGGCGACGGGCGCCAGCGCGGCGGCGAGTTCCGCGGCCACGTCGGCGGGCAGCAGGGTCAGGCGGTACCCGGCCCGCTCCTCGCGGGCCGGGCCCACCGTGGTGCCGGGGCGCCCGGCGAGCAGGCCGTGCGGGTGGGTGCGCACCTCGTCCAGCGGGACCCGGCCGCGGGAGGCGACCAGGTCGAGGAGCTCCTCCGAGGAGGGCGGCCGGGAGGTGTCCAGGTCCCGGCCCGCGAACCGCAGGAGCCCTCCCGTCTCGGCCGCGAGCCGGAAGAAGACCCGCCAGTCCTCGACCACGCCCCGGGGCGGGGCGACCACGGCGGGCGTGTACTGGGCGAACGGGCGGGGGAAGAAGGTCTCCATCAGTCCGGTGTGGTCGGCCCGTTCGTACAGCATCGTGGGGGCGATGACGTAGTCGGCGAGGCGCGCGGTCTGCGACATCCGGGTGTCGATCGACACCAGCAGGTCGAGGCTCTCCAGCGCGCGCCGCGCGGTGTCCTGGTCGGGCAGGGCGAGCAGGGGGTTGCCGCCCGAGACCACCAGCGCCCTGATCCGGTCGGGTCCGGGCCGCAGGATCTCGTCGGGCAGCAGGGCCGCCGGCAGTTCGCCGCGCAGCAGGCCGTGTCCGCCCACCCGGCTGCGAAATCCCCGTTCCCACTCGCGGTCCGCGGGGACCACCTCCGCGCGGGCCGACCCCTCGCCCATCAGGACGCCGCGCCCCGGCACGGGTTCGCCCTCGCGCAGATAGCGTCCGCAGACGACGTTGAGGCAGGCGGCCAGGTGTTCGGCGATGTTGGAGTGCGGCCCCATGCAGACGCCGGTCCCGGTGCTCACCATGCCCCGCTCGGCCGCGGCGAACATCCGGGCCGCCCGCACCAGCTCCTCGACCGGCACGTCGCAGACGCGGGCGACCCTGTCGGGGGTGGCCTCGGCGACCGCCGCCCGCAGGTCGTCCAGTCCCTCCACGTGGCGGTCGCAGAAGTCCCGGTCGTGCAGCCCCTCCCCCAGGATCACCTGCAGCAGCCCCGCGAACAGCAGCGCGTCGTGTCCGGGGCGGGGTCGCAGGTGCAGGTCGGCGCGTGCCGCGGTCTCGGTGCGGCGCGGGTCGACGACGATCAGCCGCATCCCGCGGTCCCGGGCGGCCTTGAGGTTGGCCGACGGATTGGTGACCAGCGCGCCGTCCCCGTCGCCCCCGTTGACGGAGACCAGCGGGTTCGTGCCCGCCAGCAGCCACACGTCGGCCTCGTCGAGCGACTGGGGGCCGCCCGCGTACACCCCCATGCGCGACTTCGCCAGCCACTTCGCCGACTGGTCGAGGGTCATGGTGGAGAAGAGCTTGCGGGAGCCCAGGCCGCGGAACCAGGCGCGCGCCATGAAAGGGGTGAGGGTGGCGAAGTTGTGCTGGGTGCCGATGAACAGGCCCACCGCGTCCGGCCCGTGCTCCTCGACGATCCCGGTGAGCCGGGCGGCCACCTCCGCCATCGCGGTGTCGGCGTCGACCGGTTCGTGCTCGCCCGCGGCCGTCCGCCGCCGGGAGGAGGTCAACCGATCGGGGCCGTGCAGGAGATCGGCGGCCCTGCGCCCCTTCGGGCAGGTGAAGCCGCGGGAGATCGGGTGCTGCCGGTCGCCCAGCACGCGCAGCACGCGGGTGCCGTCGGTCTCCACCTCGACCCCGCAACTGGCCGGGCACAACCGGCAGTACGACGTCCTCCGGGTCACGGTGCCGCCCTCGGCGGGGCGTGCCCGCCGGGCCGCGTCCGGGGACGGGGGACGCGGGTCGGGGTCGGTCGAGTCGTGCGCGGCCGATTCGTGCGCGGGCCGGGAAGTCGTCATCCGACGGTCCTTTCTGCCGCGGACGTCCGGCGCGGCCGCACCGCGGACCGCGCCGACGTCTCGCGAGGAATCCGAACCGCCCGGCCCACGAGCGGGCAGGGCACCGCCCGGGACGAGGGCCCCGGGCGGAGGTCGACCCCGGGCGGGCACCGGCGGTCCGTCGCGCCGACACCCGCTGCCGGGGCTCACAACTGGACGGGGCCGCCCGCCCACACCCCGATCTCCTCGCCGGAGACGTGCGCGGCACCGTCGCCCGCGAGGAAGGACACCACCGAGGCCACCGCCTCGGCGGGGATCCGCGGCCAGCCGTCCTGGAGGCTCTCCCGCGCCCGGTCGCCGGCGGCGCGCACCATGTCGGTCTCCACGTAACCGGGCACCACGGTGTTCACGGTGATGCCGCGCCGGGCCACCTCCTTGGCGACGACCCCGGCCAGGGCGACCAGCCCCGCCTTGGACGCCGCGTAGGCACCCGTCGTCGGGGTGAGCGCGCGCCCGCCGCTCGGGCTGCCGAAGAACAGGACGCGTCCCCAGCCGGCCGCGTACATGGCGGGCAGCGCGGCGTGCGTGCAGTAGTAGGCGCCGCTGAGGTTGACGCCCAGCACGCGGTCCCACTGTCCGGGCGGCAGGGAGCGCGCCGAGCCGGCCGCGCTGACTCCCGCGTTGTTGACGAGCACGGCGACGGGTCCGAGGAGTTCGGCGGTCCGCGCGACGAGGTCGCCCGCCTGGTCCGCGTCGGACACGTCGGCCCGCAGCGCCACCGCCCGGCCGCCCGCGGCCTCGATCTCCTCGACCACGTCCGTCGCCTCGCGGGCGCGGTGGGCGTAGTTGACCGCGACCGCGAAGCCGTCGGCGGCGAGCCTGCGGGACACCGCGGCTCCGATGCCCCGCCCGCCGCCGGTCACCAACGCGACTTTCCTGGCCTTCATCGGCAACGGCCTCCGTGTTCGGGTCAGCGCACCTTGCCGTGCGTGCGGGGCAGGTCGGCGTAGGTGGCCTTGAGGTCGCGCTTGGCGATCTTGCCGCTGGCCATCCGCGGCAGGGCCTCGTCGAGGAAGACGACGTAGCGCGGGACCTTGTAGTCGGCCATGCGCTCGTTGCAGTGGGCCACCACGTCGGCGGGGTCGATCGGACCGTCGGCCTTGATCAGGGCGGCCGGGGTCTCGCCGAACTTGGCGTCCTCGACGGCGATGACGGCGACCTCATCGATGCCGGGCATCTCCTGGAGGACGTTCTCGATCTCGGTCGGCGAGATGTTCAGTCCACCCGAGATGATCATGTCCTTCATGCGGTCGACGAAGGTCAGATAGCCGCGCTCGTCGAGGATGCCGATGTCCCCGGTGTGCAGCCAGCCGTCCACGATGGTCGTGCGGGTGGCTTCCTCGTTGCGCCAGTAGCCGGGCATCATCCCCGGTCCGCGCAGGAGGATCTGGCCGGGGGTGCCGGGCGGACAGTCGGCGCCCTCCGGGTCGACGACCCTGATCCTGGTGAAGGCGCCGCCCCAGCCGCACTTCTCCGGGTGCTCCATCGCCTCGTCGCGCGGCATCACGGTGGCGGATCCGCCGATCTCGGTCTGGCCGTAGATCTGGCGCAGCGAGACGCCCTTGCGCTGCCAGGAGGCGAGCAGGTCCACCGGCACCCGCGCGCCGCCCACGTGGGCGGTGGTCAGGCTGGTGAGGTCGGCCTCCGCGAAGCCGGGCTGTGCCGCGACCTGCTCGAACAGGATGGGCGGGCCGGTGAACGTGGTGACCTTCTGGTCGGCCAGCACACGCAGGGCCCGGGCCGGGTCGAAGCGGGGCTGCAGCAGCAGCGTGCCGCCGTGCAGGATCGTGCGGAAGAGTCCCCACACGAGGCCGGCCGCGGTGAACAGCGGGAGCACGAGCAGGGGTCTGAGGCCGTTGGGCAGCACCGGCTCCATGAGGGACCACTCGTGCATCTCGCCGGCGATGGTGGCGTGGGTGAAGATGACGCCTTTGGGTTTGCCGGTGGTGCCGCTGGTGTAGACGATCGCGGCCGTCTCGGAGACGTCGGACACCGGCGGCACGACGGGGGCGTGGGTGCCGTCCCGCAGGGACCGGACGTCGCTCTGGAAGGACTTGAGGACGACCCCGGGCTGCTCCCGGCGGGCCTCCTCCAGGCGCTCGCGCAGCGCGTCGTCGCCGTAGACGACGGTCGGCTCGCAGTCCTCCAGGAGCCCGGCGAGCTCGCGGGCCACCATGCGGTGGTTGAAGGGGGCGACGATGGCACCGAGCTTGAGCGCGCCGAGGGTGGCCGCGCACCACTCCAGGGAGTTCTGCCCCACCAGGGCGACCCGGTCTCCTCGGCCCACTCCCGCCGCGACGAGATCGGCGGCGATCCCGTCCGCCCAGCTCTCCAGCTGGCGGTAGGTGACCACGTCGCCGTCGAAATCTATGGCCGGCTGGTCGGGAATGTTCCGAGCCCACCAGGTCAGGGTGCTCACGAGCGTTCCGCTCACGTCTGTTCCTCCTGCGCTCTGTCCACGATCGCTTCCGTCACCTCGGGCCGCTCCACGGGTCGCCCCCCTTTGGCGGAGCGGCAGCGGATACACCCGAGCACATGTCGGAAGAATTCTGATGAAGGGAGTCACACGTCGTGTGGTCGGTGGGCCCTTGTCGAGGGGCCTGCTGTCCACCGGCTGCCGACGGACGGTCCGGGCGGGCCGTCGGCCGGTGTCGTGCCCGGCCGGGCCGCCCGGTGCGGCGTGCACCGGTGGTTCGGAGCACGGGCGGAGGGGGTCGTCACCGGCTGCTCGGCGTACCGGGCCCGCGATCCCCGAGGTGGCGGGAATCCTTCGTGTGACCGTGGTCGCTTAATCTAAGGGCTTCAGGTACCGCGGACAAGGCTTTTGCGGGATGTCCTCCCGATCGGGCGGAATTACTCCTCCCGTACCGGCCCTTCGACGTCCGCCGGTCCGCGTCGAAGGCGCCCGCCGGGGTCAGCCCCCGGCCTCCGGGGGGAAGTTCTCGAGGGCGGCGGCCTTCCAGGAGCCGTCGCGCGACTCCCACACGGACCGCAGGCCGATCCGACCGTCGGGGGTGTCGTACACCGTCTCCCCCACCCAGGTGGCGCCCTCGCGCCGGATGTCGACGACGCGGAGCGAGTCGACCTTCCCGCGGGGGACGGTCACTCCGCGGAAGACCTGGGGGATGTTCTCCTGCACCATGTCGGCCAAGGAGGCCTCGACGTTCCCGTCGAGGACGTACTGGACATGCCGCCGGTAGAGCTCGTGGAACTCCTGGGACTCTTGTGACTCCTGGGACTGCGTGGACATCTGGACGTGCCTCCCCATCGGTGACCGTGGGGGCCGTCGCGCCCCCTGCGGAACCAGAGTCGACGCTCCTGGCGTGAACTCACCCTCAGCCTAAAGCCCTTAGATAACGGGCGGCAAGGGTTCGGGAGGGGAAGCACCCGGGAGAGTGCGCCCACCGACCCCGCCACGCACCTCGGCGGACAGGCGGTACGCAGGGGGTTCGGGGCGACGCGACAGGTGGCGACCGGGCCGGAACGCCGCCGCGCGCCTCTCCCGAACGGAAGGGGGCGCGGCGGTACGGCGGGGATTCACCACCCGGCCGGAGAGCACCGCCCTGCGGGCCTCGCTCCCCGGCGCGGGGACTCGGGCCCGGCGAGGGCTCATGCCCGGAGGGGGCTCACTGCCCGGCGGGCGCCTCCGCCCGCGGGGCCGCGTCCAGCTGCATGACGCCGACCAGGAAGCTCCGGATCGTCTGTTCGAAGATCTGCTCGGCGCTCCATTCGTTGGCGGCGAGGGCCGAGGTGAGGGTGGGCTCCTCCTCGGCGTCGACGTGCGGGAAGATCTGCGCCTGACTCTCCGGGGTCTTCATGGCCTCGCTGAGGCTGGCGCCCAGACTCAGCTTCTCCATGCCGTCCAGGATGAGCACGTGCAGGTGTTGCGGTACGCCCGCCTTCTCCAGGAAGCGGGCCACCTTCTCGTACATGGCGATCAGGACGTCGCGCGGCAGGTACTCGAGCAGGATGGGAGCCGCGTTGCGGTGGCGCAGGATCGAGCGCCGGAAGTTCAGGGCGAGGGCGACAAAGAGGTCAGGCCAGTTCTCGTCGGCGGGACGGCGCGGGAAGGGTGTGTCCACCATGATCGCCCGGGCCACCTCGGTCATGAGTTCGGTCTTGTTCTTGAAGTGGTGATACAGCGAGGGCGCTCGGACTCCCATCACCTTCGCCAGTCGAGGCATGCTGAACGCCTCGATCCCTTCCACGTCGATGATCTTCAAGGTGGCCGCGACGATCGCTTCGCGGCTGAGCAGAGGTTGGAGTGGTCGGGCCATGGCCGCAGTATCCCGCACCCCGGCGGCAGATGGGACCCGGCGTCGCGGGCGCCCCGCCGGACGCCGCGGCGCGCCCCGACGGATCCGGCACCGCACCCCACTCCCGGGCGACGCGCCGAGAGGGCACCAGGCGCGAACCCGGCAGGGCGCCGCACACCGCCCCCCGCACCTCGCAGATCACTGCCCGATCCCCTCGGCGGACACCCTCTCATTAACCGACTCTCCATAGGTTTTAGATCACTCTTCACCGGGCGCGGGATCACCACACTCGCCTGTCACCGCAAGGGGTTCATCGAGACAGCCGGGCTTGTGAGCACCACATCTGGCCTATAGCTTGGAGGTAATGAGCTGCTGAGACCGTCGTCGCCGCGCACCGGCGTGGGAGCGCCCCTTTCGGACCCGCCGCCCGCGCACCGCATCCGCGGCCGCCCGAACTCCGGCACCCGGCACCGTCCACCGCGGGCGGCGCCACGGGGCGACGACCCGACATCCGAGGACGTTCTGTGATCACGTACGAGTGGGGCACCTCCTTCGGCACCGACCCGGAGGTCGTCAGTCTGTTGCGCGACGCGGCGGACTTCGACGCCGAGCAGGGTTTCTCGGCCGTGCAGCCGGTCCCGGCCGCGGGCACGGACGGGGCGCCCCCCGGGCGGGTCACCGAACTCGTCGCCCGGATGAGCGACGAGGTGGGCGCCGTCGGCTCGCCGGACGGGAAGAAGGCGATCGTGGCCTTCCTGCGGATCACCTCGCAGGGCGACGGCACCGCCACCACCGAGTTCGTGGTGGGCCCCGAGTACCGGTCCCTGGGGATCGCGACCCTGCTGTTCGAGGAGCTGGGGCTGGCCCGCGGCGGGGCGGCCCGGTGGGCCGGCGAGGGCGTCCGGTCGCTGCGCGCCTGGGCGCACGGCTCGCACCCCGCGGCGGAGCGGATGGCGCGCCGGTTCGGCGCGGTGCCCGAGGACGCGTCGTGGCGGATCATCCGGCCGATGCACCGGCCGGGCAGCGTGCCGGAGCCGGAACCGCCCGCCGGGGTGGACCTGCGCCCGCTGCACCCGGAGTCGGACACGGCGGTGGTGGCCGCGCTCGCCGACGCCGAGAAGGACGGCCGCGGCGCCGGCCGGGTCGGCCCGGAGGTGTTGGTGGCGGTCGAGGCGTCGGGGGAGGTGCTGGGCTTCGTGGCGTACTCCCCGCACCCCCTGGCCGGGGAGGCGCCGGACGGTCCTGGATCGGTGCACCTGCTGGCGCCACCGACCCGGGGCGAGGCGCACGCGGTGTCACGGGCGCTGCTCGCGGCGGCGCTGAAGCGGCTGGCCGAGGCGGGCGTGCGGGAGGTGGAGATGTCGGTGGACCCGCTGGACGAGCCGCTGATGCGGGCCTGCCGCAGCGTCGGCTTCCACCACGACCAGACCGACGTGTGCTTCAGCGTGCCGGTCGACGCACCTGCCGCGGTCGCCTGACGGGCGCACCGGCACCGGCGGACGCGAGGCGGGGCTCCCCGAGGAGGAGGGGCCCCGCCTCTCGCCTTCCGCGGACTCCCGGGCGCGTCCGGCAGCCTCCCCCCGACACGGGCAGGCGCAGATCGACCCGCCGCCGGGACCACCCTGCACACCCCTTCGCCCACCGGCCGGGCCGGGCCTCGCGGACCCGTCACCCAGGGCCGGGGGAGGGCGCCGCGACCCGGCCGACGACCGAGAGTCCCCCGCCGTGTGCTTGACCCCAGAAACCTACAGCCATAAGATTAAGTGAGCTTTTTCGCAGACGGGTGCGTCCGGCGGCGAGCATGCGCCACCGGACCGCCCGCGGACCGGGGCCCACCTCGCCCACAAGACGCCCCACGCCCCACTCGTCGCCGTTCCCGTGCCTCCTCGGCGGGGTCGACGAAGAAGGGGAACCGACGTCGCGTGTCTCGCATCCCGCGTCGCGAGACCGCATCCGCCTCTGAGGTCCCGAGCCACCGCAGCGGCGCAAGGAACGCGGACAGTACAGGAGGACGACGTGACGGAATTTGACGCAAAGCGCGAAGAGCGAATTCGTCGCCTGCTCGAGCACCTGCGGAACGACACGACCGACCAGTTCGAGGGAACGGTCTCCTTCAGCCCGACGGAGTTCACCGACGCCGAGCTCGCGGCCCGTGAGCGCGAGCTGATCTTCGCACGGGTCCCGTCGATCGTCGCGCACAGCTCGGAGATCCCCGAGCCCAACGACTTCATCACCCTGCAGCTCCCGCGCAACAACGCCATCGTGGTGCGTCAGCCGGACGGCGGCATCAAGGCCTTCGTCAACCAGTGCCGGCACCGGGGCGCCCTGCTGGAGGAGGCGGCGTCGGGCAAGTGCCGCCTGTTCTCCTGCGGCTACCACCGCTGGTCCTACGACACCGACGGCACCCTGCGCACCATCACCCGCGACAACACCTTCGGCGACCTCGACCGCAGCCAGTTCGGGCTGCTCGAACTGCCCGCCGAGGAGCGACACGGCTTCATCTGGGTGATCGACTCGGTCGGCGCCGAGATCGACGTCGCCGCCTGGCTCGGCCCGGAGATGGACGAGGTCCTGGCCGGGTACAAGCTGGACAACCTGGTCTCCTTCCGTGCCGAGGGCTTCGACGAGCCGTGCAACTGGAAGCTGATGCAGGACGCCTTCCTGGACGGCTACCACATCCAGTACGCGCACCCGAACACCGCGGGCAAGATCGTCCACACCAACGTCTACGCCTTCGAGGACTACGGGCGGCACTGCCGCTGGCTGGCGCCCCGCAAGACGATCGACCGCTGGATCGACGAGGACCCGGGCGACCAGAGCCTCGCCAAGCACGTGACCGAGTCGCACCTGCTGCTGCCCAACAGCACCCTGCTGCGCCTGCCCGACAACCACTTCGAGCTGCTGACCTTCCGTCCCGACCCGGTCGACCCGGGGCGCTGCCGGATGGAGATGCGGGTCATCGTGCCGCGTCTGGAGGAGACCTCCTACGACGAGGAGACCTGGAACAAGCGCTGGCAGCGGAACTGGCAGATCCTGCTGGACGTGCTGCACGCGGAGGACTTCCCGCTGCTGCGCGGCTCCCAGCGGGCGCTGGCGAGCCAGGACGCCGGCCCCATGGTGTTCGGTCGCAACGAGGTCGCCAACCAGGTCTTCCACCGGGAGACCCAGCGGCTGCTCGCGGCCGACGACGCGAGCTGACGCCCGCGCCTCCCCGTGCCGGAGACCTCCCGGCACCCCTTCTCCCCCACCCCCGGCTCACGGGCCGCACCGGCCGGTCAAGGGCGGATGCCGCACACCCGCCGCACCCGCCCCCGACCGGCCCGGACCGGCCCGGACAGACAAGGACGGCACATGGGCAGCACGACGACACAGCGCCCCCTTCCCGAGAACGGCGTGCTGGACCTGTTCCGGCTGGACGGCAGGACCGCGCTGGTCACCGGCGCCAGTTCGGGGCTGGGCGCGGGCTTCGCCCTCGCCCTGGCCGAGGCCGGCGCACAGGTGGTCCTGACGGCCCGCCGCGCGGACCGCCTGCGCGAGACGGCCGAGCGCATCGAGGCGCTCGGCGGCGAGTGCCTGGTCGTCGCCACCGACGTGACCGACCCGGAGCAGTGCGAGGAGGCGGTGGCGGCGGCCGTCGCGCGCTTCGGGAAACTCGACATCCTGATCAACAACGCCGGTGTCTCCTCCGCGGTGCCCGCGCTGCGCGAGCGGCCCGAGGACTTCCGTCAGGTGCTGGACGTCAACCTGATGGGCGCGTACTGGATGGCCCAGTCGTGTGCGCGGGTCATGGGGCCGGGCTCCAGCATCGTGAACGTGGCCAGCGTGCTGGGCCTGATCAAGTCGGTGCTGCCGCAGGCCGCC
This sequence comes from Streptomyces sp. NPDC050388, assembly GCF_040655635.1. Taxonomy (NCBI): domain Bacteria; kingdom Bacillati; phylum Actinomycetota; class Actinomycetes; order Kitasatosporales; family Streptomycetaceae; genus Streptomyces; species Streptomyces sp. NPDC050388. The sequence goes on along the minus strand of NZ_JBFAKH010000115.1, from coordinate 2,671 downwards.
TACGCCGCGAGCAAGGCCGGCCTCATCGGGCTGACCAGGGACCTGTCCCAGCAGTGGGCCGGGCGCCGCGGCATCCGGGTCAACGCCGTCGCACCCGGGTTCGTGGCCACCGAGATGATCGCCGAGATGCCCTCGGAGACGCTGGACGAGTTCCTGCGCGCGACCAGCCCGCTGGCCCGCACCGGCACCCAGCGGGAGCTCGACGCGGCCGTGGTGTTCCTGGCGGCCCCGGCCTCCAGCTACATCACCGGCACGACCCTCGCCGTGGACGGGGGCATGTCCGGGCACTGAGCGCCCGCGCCCCACCGTCGTCGCCGTACGCCGGCTCGGCCCCGCTCCGGTTCTCGCACCGGAGTCGGCCGGGCCGGCGCTCGTCGTTGCCTTCGAGCGGACAACCACCAATCTTCTTCCTGTAGATTCCCTGTGCTTCCTTACGGGTGTACGTTCGACACCCCGTCCGCGGCGACGCGACCCCGGAGGCGGACCGGCCTGACCGTGGCGACCCGCCAGCCCCCGTCCGCGCACCGCGAGATCCGCCGCGCACTCCACAGCGGAACGCTCCGACCTGCACCATCATGCGATTCGGGGCCCCTCCCCCGCTTCCCGCCGCCACCCCGACGAGGCCCCCCGCGGGCACCGGGAGCGTGACACGACCGCGGCCGCCGGGAGGGCGCATCGCGCAAGGCGGAAAGATCCCCCGCCCGACCCTTGACCGCAAACTACGGGCATAAGTTAAATGGCCACGTCCCACCCGAGTATTCCCGGCCGCCGCCTCTCCCGGAGGCACCGTCGGCCTCGTTGAGTTCCGCCACGCCCTCCTCTCCCCCGCCGTTCGGCCCGCAGCCGTCCGGCACCCCCGTCCTCCCGGCCGGCCGGCCGCCGTCGATGCCACCCCGAGTGCCGTCGCCGAGGCCCGTCGGCCCGTCCTGACACACCTACGGCCCGCCGCGCTCCGCACGCGGTCCGTCGTGTCCCGGCCGCCGCCCCTTCCTCGGGGCGGCCTCCGAGGGACACCGGGACACCGGGTCCGCGCCGCCTCCTCCCGTCGGGAGGGTGCCCGCGGAAGGAGAGCTCCACCACCCAGAACCGTCCGCAGACCCCCGGGTCGGCGGACGTCTGCTCCACGACAAGGAGTTTCCCTTGACTCGACCCAGCTCGGCAGTGCGTCCGAGAACCTCGACGGGTGCCCGGTCGGTGGTCTTCGCCTGTCTGGCGATCACGCTCATCGACGGACTGGACAGCGGCATGTACGGCGCGGTGCTGCCGACACTGCTCCAGAACAAGCAGTGGGGCATCACCCTCGCCTCGGCCGGTGTCATCGGCAGCCTCTCCCTGATCGGGATGATGGTGGGTGCCATGCTGTCCGGTTATGTGGCCGACCTCATCGGACGGCGCCCGACCGTGCTCGCCTGCGTGGCGAGCTTCAGCGTGTTCACCCTGCTGTGCGCGGCGGCTCCCAGCGTGGAGGTCTTCGGACTGTTCCGTCTGCTCGCGGGCCTGGGCTTCGGCGGTGCCCTGCCCTCGGTCATCGCCCTGACCATGGAGTACGTGCCGGTGGAGAGGCGGCAGTTCTACAACGGCGTCGTCCAGACCGGCTTCCCCATCGGGGGATGTCTGGTCGCCTTCCTGGCCATCTTCATGCTGCCGAACTTCGGCTGGGTCTCCCTGTTCGTCCTCGGCGGTGCCATCGGACTGGCACTGTTCGCGATCGTCTACCGGCAGATCCCCGAATCACTCGCCTTCCTCAGCAGCCGGGGACGCCACGAGGAGGCGCGCGCCCTCGCCGAGCGCTACGGGGTCGAGCTGCCTCCGGAGCCGGCGGTCGGTACCGTGACGGAGAAGCCGAACTGGTCCTCCTCGCTGAAGCTGATGTTCGCCCCCGGGTTCCGGGTCGCGACCCTGCTGTTCCCGGTGATCGGCTTCTGCGGGCTGCTGCTGGGCTACGGCATGAACACCTGGATCCCGCAGCTGCTGCGGGCCTCCGGCTACGACCTGGGCTCCGCGCTGACCTTCCTGGTCGCCTTCTACCTGGGCAGCACCATCGGCATGCTGGTCCTGGCCGGCCTCGCCGACCGCTGGGGCTCGCGTCCGGTGATCGCGGGCGGCTTCCTGTGCGGAGCCCTGGCGGTGACCTTCCTGACGATGCATCCCCCGCAGGCCGTCGTCTTCGCCATGGTGCTGGTGGTCGGGTTCTGCGCCTCCTCGCAGGCCGCGGTCGCCGGGTTCGTGGGCGTCTACTACCCGGCCGCGGCGCGCGGCACCGCTCTGGGTGCCTCGCTGGGCCTGGGCCGGCTGGGAGCCGTCTTCGGGCCGATCCTGGTGGGTCTGATCATGGGCTCCTCGCTCGGTACCTCGTGGGTGTTCTACTTCTTCGCCGCGGCGGCGCTGCTGGCCGCGCTGCTGGTCGCGCTGGTGCCGCGGACCGGCATGCACGACCGCACCGCCCCGTCCACCGAACCGCAGGAGGTCGCCCCCGCCGCCTGACCCGCGCCCCGCGCGCCGCGCGCGACCCGGCTCCGCCCTCCCGGCGGTCGGCCACCCGCCGACCGCCGGGAGCGGCCGTCCGCCGCCGAACGGGGTCTTCAAAGTTGAGCGGTGCGGAGGTGTCCGCGGGCTCGGCGGGTGGTGACGCAGCGTGTCCGTAGTCGTTGGTGGTCGGCGTTGCGAAAGC
>NZ_JBFAKH010000114.1:0-17753 GCF_040655635.1 Streptomyces sp. NPDC050388 | reverse complement strand
GCTGGGTTCGGGTGTCGAGTCCCTTCGCCGTACCCGGCGGAGAGCAATCCGCCTCCTCAAGGCATGGAACGCTCAGGCGTCAAAGCCAGGACGGGGCCGGTCAGCTCAGCGGCAACCGCGGCAGCCGGCGCTTCTCCGCCGCCTTGCGCTCGGCGTCCTCCGCCTTGGCGACGGCCGCGTACTGGTCGACGTACTCCTGCTCGGACAGGCTCAGGATGGTGTACATGATCTCGTCGGTGACGGCGCGCAGTATCGCCTTCTCGTCCTCCAAGCCGGCGTAGCGCGAGAAGTCGAGGGGCTTGCCGAAGCGGATCACCACCGGGTGGATGCGGGGGACGACCTTCCCGGGTGGCTGCGCCTCGAAGGTGCCGATCATCGCGCAGGGAATCACCGGGATGCCGGCCTTGAGGGCCATCACCGCGACCCCGACCTTGCCCTTGTAGAGACGTCCGTCGTGCGACCGGGTGCCCTCCGGGTAGATGCCGAGCAGTTCCCCCCTGCTCAGCACTCCGAGGCCCTCCCGGATCGCGGCCTGGCCGGCGTCCTTGCCGGAGCGGTCGACCGGGATCTGCCCCGCGCTGCGGAAGAAGAACGCCGTCAGCCGGCCCTTGACGCCGGGGCCGGTGAAGTATTCGGCCTTGGCGAGGAAGGTGATGCGCCGTTTGAGTATCGCGGGCATCAGGAAGTGGTCCGAGAACGACAGATGGTTGCCGGCGACGATGGCGGCACCGGACGACGGCACGTGCTCCAGGCCCTCTATTCGAGGCCGGAAGACCAGTCGCAGCAGCGGGCCCAGCAGCACGTATTTGAGCAAGTAGTAGAACACGGCTCGTTCCTCACTTCACCTGGTCCGCTTCGGCTCGGGGTTTTCGCAGGTCAAGTCTATGATCCCGGGTGTCGGCCCACGCGCATCCGCAGTTCTCTGCCACCGCGTTCGACCGGGCTCATGCTGACTCTTCGCCGACTTTACTGACATCTCGTCAGCCGAGAGGTGTCGGCGTCAGCGGCGCCTGCCCGGCCCCTCCGCCGACTCGTCCAGTGGAGTGCGGGCTCTCATGCGGTTTGGCGCCGACGGCGTCTGCCGGGGCGCGCACGACAGACCGATCTCGCGTCGACGTTCCGATGACCTGGACACCTCCGTCGTGCAGCCGTCCAGCCGGCGCTCCGGTCGGACTTCTGTATTCGTCCTGGTCAACGACCTGGCGGTACGTGCGGTACGTGATGACGGCGCGACGAACAGTCCGTCGCAGTGATCCACGACGTACCGACGGACGACCGGGGCCTGGAACCCGAGGAACGCTTCCTGCGGACGGGAGCCCGCTTCGCGCGGGTGGAGCCGCGCCGGCGGATGGTGACCATGTCCGCGGGCTGCCCGGCCCGACAGCGGGGATGCCGGCCCGCCGCAGCACCAGCAGGCCCGACGAGATCGCCCACCACCTCGCCTGCGCCCCGCTGGAGGCCACCGTCGCCGACCTGGTCCGCGTCGCCGGCTGCCGCTGTGCGCCGGTCCGGCAGGGACGGCGGTGTCCGTGTGAGCCGCTCGCCCCGGCTCCGCCGAGGGGGAGGGGCGCGGGTGAGCGGCTCGGCAGCGGGGTCACACCTGCAGCAGGGTCTTGATGGCGCGGCGTTCGTCCATGGCGCGGTAGGCTTCGGCGGCCCGGTCGAGGGGGAGGGCGAGGTCGAAGACCTTGCCGGGATCGATCCGGCGGTTCCAGATCAGGTCGATCAGCTCGGGCAGGTACTGCCGCACCGGGGCCGGGCCGCCGTGCAGGTGCACGTGGGAGAAGAACAGCTCCTGACCGTCCAGTGTCACGTCGTGGGAGACGCCCACGTAGCCCACGTGCCCGCCGGGGCGGGTGGAACCGATGGCCTGCCACATCGACTGCTGGGTGCCGACCGCCTCGATGACCGAGTGCGCGCCCAGCCCGCCGGTCAGCTCCTTGATCCTCGCCACGCCGTCGTCGCCGCGTTCGGTGACGATGTCGGTGGCGCCGTACTCCAGGGCGAGCTCCTGGCGCGGCGCGTGGCGGCTCATGGCGATGACCCGCTCCGCGCCGAGCCGCCGGGCGGCCAGTACCGCGAGCAGGCCGACCGCGCCGTCACCGACGACCGCGACCGTCCTGCCGGGACCGGCCTGGGCGGCCACCGCGCCGAACCAGCCGGTGCCGAGCACGTCGGAGGCGGCCAGGAGGCCGGGGACCAGGTCGTCGTCGGGAATGTCGGGTGTGGCGACCAGGGTGCCGTCGGCGAGCGGGACGCGCAGCCGCTCCGCCTGGGCGCCGAGCGCGCCCATGGGCTCGCGGTGGACGCAGGAGGACTGGTAGCCCGCCCGGCAGATCTCGCAGGTGTTGTCGGAGGCGAAGAACGAGCCGACCACGAACTGGCCGGGCCTGATGTCCGTCACCTCGCCGCCGACCTCCTCCACGACGCCCACGTACTCGTGTCCCATCGGGGCCGGGCCCCGGACGGGCTCGATCCCGCGGTAGGGCCACAGGTCCGACCCGCACACGCAGGTCGCCGACAGGCGGATCACCGCGTCCGTCGGTGAGACGATCCCCGGTTCCTCGCGCTGCTCCACCCGGACATCTCCGGGGGCGCGCATCACGACACCGCGCATGGCTGCTGCTCCTTACCTGCTGTGATCGGTCGAGGGACGGACCCAGGAGCTCCCGACCGTGGAAGGCCGAGTACTGCGGCAGAGAGTGCAGGGCGCTGCCGGGCGGCCCCGCGGTCACCCGTTTCACCCGCCCAGGCGGCCTGTGCCCAGGGCCGCGATCTCCTCCCGCCCCCGCCGCAGGCGCGGGCGGGAGGAGATCCGCACCACCCAGGTACCCGGTTTTCCGCGCGGGCGGACAGGCTCTGCTGCACCATCTGGGAACAGGTCACCGGCAGCACCGGCCTGGCCGGGGCGGCCTGACCCGGCACACCGGCCCGGCCGCAACACACCCCGGCACGCCACCGGCCGCTCACACCCCGGTCAAGGTGACAACGTCCCTCAGCCACATACGCTGAGACGACGGAACCGAGAAGCTCCCGGTCGCGGGAGGCGTCCTTCGGCGAGGTCGATCATGTGTCGGCCGAGCGTGCCGCGGGGCGGATCGCCGCCGAGACGATCAGACCGTGCCCTCCCGACGCGGTCGACCGATGGAGGCCCGCTCGATCGTCTCGTCGAGGGGCATCACCACGCCCCGACCTGCCTTTCGTACCTTCGGTCTGCCGTTTCGCCGGATACCGGTTTCGACCGTCCGATCTGGGTACTGACGGGTTCCATGACGCACACTCTGCTCACCGGCCCGTGGGTGCTCGTCGGATACGCGGCCGACCGGGTGTCGGAGGGCGATCTGGCGGCGGCGCGGGCGCAGATGGGTTTCTCCCTCGCCTGGCACATCGTCGTGGCCTGTCTGGGCGTCGGGCTCCCGGCGCTGACGCTGCTCGCCGAGTGGTACGGCATCCGCACCGGCAGCCCGGCGCACCGTTTGCTGGCCCGCCGGTGGGCGCGTGCCATGGGGGTGCTGTTCGCCGTGGGCGCCGTGTCCGGCACGATCCTCAGCTTCGAGATGGGACTGCTGTGGCCCGGCCTGATGGGAAGGTTCGGTCAGGTGATCGGACTGCCCTTCGCGCTGGAGGGCATCGCCTTCTTCGTGGAGGCGATCTTCCTGGGCATCTACCTGTACGCGTGGGACCGGATGCCACCCCGCCGCCATCTGCTGGTCGGCCTCCCCATCGTGATCGCGGGCACCGCGTCGGCGTTCTTCGTCGTGTGCGCGAACGCCTGGATGAACCAGCCGCGCGGCTTCATCCTGCGCGAGGGCAAGGTGGTCGACGTCGATCCGTGGGCGGCGATGCTCAACCCGGCCAGCCCGCCGCAGACCGTGCACATGATTCTGGCGGCCTTCATGGTCGCGTCGTTCCTGACCGCCGCCGTGTACGCCGTGGCCATGCTGCGCGGGCGCCGCGACACCTACCACCGGGCGGGGTTCTTCATCCCGTTCACACTGGGCGCGATCGTGACACCGTTCCAGATCGTCGTGGGCGACTGGGCGGCACGCTTCCTGGCCGACTACCAGCCGACCAAGCTCGCGGCCGCCGAAGGCGTCTACCGCACCGGTTCGCACGTACCGCTGACGCTCGGCGGCGTCGCGGGTGACAACGGGCTGAAGTACGGCCTGGAGATCCCCAGCGGGCTGTCGCTGCTGATCGGTTACCATCCCGACACCGTCGTCAAGGGCCTCGACCGTGTGCCGCCCGCCCAGCATCCGCCGGTCACCGGCGTGCACTGGGCGTTCGATCTGATGGTCGCCGTCGGCTTCTTCCTGCTCGCCCTCGGCGTGTGGTTGCTGTGGGCGTGGTGGCGCCGTCGCCGCACCGGCGGCGAGCTGTCCACCCCCCGCCTCTTCCTGGCGCTGGCCGCGGTCGGCGGCCCGGCCGCGGTGGTGGCCCTCGAATGCGGCTGGACCGTCACGGAGCTGGGTCGTCAGCCTTGGATCGTGTGGGGCCTGATGAGCGTGCGTGATGCCGTCAACCCTGCTCCCGGCCTGATGACCGGACTGTGGCTGGTGCTTGTGGTGTACGCCGCGATGACCGTCGCGACCGTCTACGTCCTGCGCCGCCTCGCCCGGGGCACCCCGGTGCCGCGCGCGCCGCAGGAGGAGGACGTCACCGGTTACCCCGTCGTGTGATTCTCCCGCAGCCCGTTGTACGACCCCCTGGAGGTGACTGTGCTCGCGGACGCGGCGCTCGCCGTGATGTGGGTGGGCCTGACCTGTTATGCCCTGTTCGGGGGGGCCGACTTCGGCGCCGGAGTCTGGGACCTGCTGGCCGGCGGCGCCGAGCGCGGCCGGGCCCGGCGCGGGCTCATCGAGCACAGCATCGGGCCGGTCTGGGAGGCCAACCACGTGTGGCTGATCTTCGTGGTCGTGATGCTGTGGTCGGCCTTCTCGCCGGTGTTCGCCGCGGTGATGTCCACCCTGTACATCCCACTCACCCTCGCCGCGTTGGGCATCATCGCCCGGGGCGCCGCCTTCGCCTTCCGCAAGGCGAGCACCGAACTGTGGCAGCAGCGGCTGTTCGGCGCGTGCTTCGCGCTGTCGTCGCTGCTGACGCCGTTCTTCCTCGGCACGGTGGCGGGCGGTGTCGCCTCCGGCCGCGTTCCGCCGGGGCTCGCCGAAGGCGACGTGGTCACCAGCTGGCTCAATCCGACGTCGCTGCTGGGCGGACTGCTGGCCGTGGTGACCTGTGCGCACCTGGCGGCGGTGTACCTGTGCGCCGACGCGCACCGGGAGGGACAGCCGGAGCTCGCCGCGTCCTTCACCCGCGACGCGACGGTCAGCGGCCTGACAGCGGGCGTCGTGGCCCTCGGGGGCATCGCGGTGCTGAACGCGGACGCCCCCGAGTTGTTCCAGGGACTGACCCACCGCGCGCTGCCACTGGTGATCATCAGCGCGGTGGCCGGTCTGACCGGCCTCGGTCTGCTGGCCCGGCAGCGCTTCGTGGCCGCCCGCGCAGCCGCGGCCCTGGCGGTCGCCGCCATCCTGTGGGCGTGGGGCGCGGCCCAGTACCCGGCCCTGTTGGTCGGCAGCACCACGGTGACCGAGGCCGCGGCGAGCGCCTCCGTGCTGTCGGCGGTCCTCGTGGCGCTGGGCGTGGGAGCGGTGGTGCTCGTCCCGTCGCTGTGGCTGCTGTACTCCACCTTCCAGCGGGCAGCCGCCGACCAGCACTCGTCGCGGTGAACCGAGGCGCCTGCGCCGGTGTGCGGCTGGAGGAAGGGCATCGCCGTTCCGGCTGCTGCTCGGACGACGTCGCCACGCACGGGGCCGATCCCGGCCACCGTCAAGGGCCGGCCCGATGGCAGCACTCCCTGACCGTCACGCCGGAACCACGGCCGGATCGGCGACAGTCGGACATGCGACTGTCGCCGGTACCGAGGCCGTGTACCTGCTGCGTACCTGCTCCGCACGACACGCTCGTGCGGATCGCGGCCGGGCTCGGCATCCCGGTCACGGCTCGGGCGTCCTCCCCGAGCGCCCGGCAGCGGGGGAGCGGCGGGGACGCGTGCGACGCCCGGCCGCCGCCGGTCGCCGCACGCGCGAGTAGGCTCGCCCCATGCGGATCTCCGTCTCCTCCGACATGGACGAACCCGTCGCCCGGGCCCTGCTCGCCGAACTGCGCGAGCGCGGCCACGAGGTGCGTGTGCACGGCGCCCTGAGCCCCGGGGGCGACTCGCGGTGGGCGTTCTGCTCCGAGGCGGCCGCCCGTGACGTCGCCGAGGGGACCGCCGACCAGGCGGTGGTGTGCTGCTGGACCGGCACGGGTGCCTCGATCGCGGCCAACAAGGTGCCGGGCGTACGGGCCGCCCTGTGCACGGACGCCTACACGGCGGACGGCGCGCGCCGCTGGAACGACGCGAACGTGCTGGCGCTCGGCCTGCGGCTGACGTCCGAGCCGCTGCTGAAGGAGATCCTCGACGCCTGGTTCGCCGGGGTGGCCGGACAGGACGCGGACGACCGGCAGAACGTGGACCGGGTGGACCGGCTCGACGACGCCCGGCCCACCGGCTGAGCCGTACCGCTGTCCCGCGGCGGATCACAGCCGGACGACGACCAGCGCGGTGTCGTCGGTGGCGCCGCCGGGCGGCAGCAACTCCCGCAGCACGACGTCGGCCAGCGACTCCGGATCCCGTGTCCGGTGGCGGCGCAGCGACTCGGCGAGCCGAAGCAGCCCGGTGTCGATGTCCTCCCGGCGGCGTTCGACCAGACCGTCGGTGTAGAGCACGAGAGTCGCCCCGGGCGTGAACGCGGTCCTCGCCTCGGGTCTGCGCACCGGTTCGGGACGGGCGTCGAGCGGGGGGTCGGTGGCCCGGTCGAGGAACTCCACCCGCCCGCCCGGGTGGACCAGCACCGGCGGGGGATGGCCGGCGCTGCTGTAGTCGATGGTGTGCCGGTCGAAGTCGACGAAGGTGGTGACCACGGTCGCCGACTCGGCGCCGTCGACCACGTGGGCGTAGCGCGCCACGACGTCCAGCGCCTCGGCGGGCCCCGCCGCGACCCGGGAGGCGGCGGTGAGCGCGCTGCGCAGCTGGCCCATGACGCCTGCCGCCTCCAGCCCGTGCCCGACCACGTCGCCCACGGACACGCCGATACGGTGGCCGCGCACCAGGTCGACCAGGTCGTACCAGTCCCCGCAGACGTTGAGCGCGCCCACCGCCGGCCGATAGCGCACGGCGGCCAGGTGACCCACCTGCCGCGGTGCGGGCAGCATGGACCTCTGCAGTGTCAGTGCCACCTGCCGCTCCCGGGCGTGCGCCTGGCGCAGCCGGTTGTTGAGCTCCTGCAGCTCGCGGGCGCGCGTGTACAGCTCGGCCTCCAGGACCCGGCTCTGGTCGACGCCCGCGCGGTGGCGGGCCCGCATCAGCTCGGTGACCTCCTCGACCCGGTGCACGATCAGGACCACGGAGCCGTCGCCGCCCAGCACCGGTGTGTTCACCGGGCTCCAGTAGCGCGCCTCCCACTCGCCGGGCCGCTCCGGGCTCTCGACGTCGTAGCGCTGCAGGGCCATGGTGTCGCGCTCGCCGGTGGCCACGACCCGCAGCAGGGAGGCGTGCAGGTTGTGCGCGCCAGAGGAGCCCGGGTCGTTCGGGTTGTCCGGGAAGACGTCGAACAGGTAGCGGCCCAGCAGTTCCTCCCGGGACTTCCCGGTCCCGTGGACGAACGCCTCGTTGACATCCGCGTACACCAGGTCGGGGGTGAGGAGCGCCACCATGCCGGGCAGGGCCTGGTACACCGCCGCGTAGTCGATCGCCGTCCGTGTCATGGCCGCCGCCTCCTGACGGGAGCGTCATTCCGAGGGGAAGGCCGTCTCGAGGGGAAGATCCTCCGGTCCGGCCAGCGACTGCTCGGCCCAGATGACCTTCCCGTCGGGAACGAAACGGGTGCCCCACCGCTGAGCGAGCTGCGAGACCAGCAGCAGCCCGCGTCCGCCCTCGTCCATGGCGCGGGGATGGCGCAGGTGCGGTGTGGTGGCGCCGCCGTCGAACACCTCGCAGACCAGCGCGCGCTCCCGGATCAGCCGCAGGCGGACGGGGCCGCCGGCGTGCCGGATGGCGTTGGTGACCAGTTCGCTGACGACCAGTTCCGTGGTGAAGACCAGCTCGTCCAGCCCCCAGTGGGTCAGCTGCCGGGTGGCCGTCCTGCGGGCCTCGGCCACCACGGCCGGATCCGGCGGCAGGTCCCAGGCCGCCACCTGGTCGGAGTCCAGGAGCCGGGTACGGGCCATCAGCAGTGCCACGTCGTCGTACGGGCGGACCGGCACCAGGGCGTCCACCACGGCCCGGCACCGTGTTTCCAGCGAGGGCTCAGCCCCCTGCAGCACCCGTCGCAACCGATCCTGGCCGCCCGCGGTCGAACCGGTCTCCGTGTCGGTCAGCAGACCGTCGGTGTGCAGGGCGAGCGTGCTGCTCTCGGCCAGGGACAGCTCCATCGCCTCGAACGGCGGGCCGCCCACGCCGAGCGGGGGTCCCGGCAGCAGGTCGACGAAGCCGACCGCGCCGTCGGGTGCCACCAGGGCGGGCACGGGATGGCCCGCGGAGGCCATCACGCACCGGCCGTCGACCGGGTCGTAGACGACGTACAGGCAGCCGGAGCCCACGGCCTGGCCGTAGCTCCCCTCCGGCTCGTCCGGCTCGGCGCCCTCTTCCCGCGCCGAGCCGGACACCAGGTCGTCGAGATGCGCGAGCACCTCCTCGGGCGGCAGATCCTGCGCGGCCAGGGTCCGTACGGCGGTGCGCAGCCGACCCATCGCCGCGGCGGCGGCGATGCCGTGGCCGGGGACCTCTCCGACGACGAGGGCGACGCGGGCACCCGACAGCGGGATCAGGTCGTACCAGTCGCCGCCCAGGCCGGTCAGCTCGTCGGCCGGACGGTAACAGGCCGACACCTCGACGGCGTCCAGCTCAGGGAGCCGGCGGGGCAGCAGGCTGCGCTGCAGGACGAGCGTCGCATCGCGCTCCCTGGTGTAGCGCCGGGCGTTGTCCACACAGACGGCGGCGCGGGAGACGAGGTCCTCGGCCAGGGTCAGGTCGTCCTCGCTGAAGGGGTCCGGGCGGCGTCGGAAGAACCCGGTGACACCCAGGGTGATACCCCGGGCGCGGATCGGCACGACCATCGCGCTCTGCAGACCGAGCTCGAGGAAGGTGGCCCTCCGGCCGTCCGGTGTGCCGTCGATCCACTCCGTGGCGAGCGGGTCGAGCCGCTCCTGGCGCCAGGACCGGCCCGTGGTCAGGCAGCGGACCGGCGGTGAACCGGTCAGAAAGTTCGTCACCGCGCCCGTCTCCAGGACCTTCCGCGGCAGGTCCTCGTACAGCGACCGGTGGCCCGCGCGGCGCAGCTGCACGCTGTCCGTCTCCGGGGGCGGTCCGGGCGGCAGCTCGGCACCCCGCACCACCGTCTCCAGCAGGTCCACGACCACGAAGTCCGCGAGTTCCGGGACGGTGACGTCCGCCAGCTCCTGGGCGGTGCGCATGACGTCCAGTGTGCGGCCGATGCGCTCGCCGGCCCGGTCGAGCAGGGCGAGCCGCTGACGGGCGCGGTGCCGCTCGGTGATGTCCACGACGCTGTAGTGGACGCCCATCGGGCGGCCCCGGTCGTCGTCGAGCCGGGTGAACGACAGCATGTACGCCGTCTCGCGCAGCGGCGCCGAACGGATCTGGCCGACGTACTCGTGGCCGACCACCGGCTCGCCGGTCTCCAGCACGTGGCGCATCTGCGCCTCGACGGAATCGGCGTCCAGGCCGGGCTGGACGTCGGCGAACCGCAGGCCCAGCCGCCGCTGGGCCGGGCCGCCGCCGAACTGCTCCAGAGCGGTGTTCGACCACACGTACCGCAGGTCCGTGTCCACGATCGCGAGCCCGATCGACGATCTGGAGACCATCTGCTCGAGCACCTCGCGGCTCATGTCCCAGCCGGCGGAGCGGCTCATGCGCCGACCGACGGAACCGGTCAGCTCCGACAGCAGCACCAGCAGGGACGAGCGGCCCTGCGGCTCCATGGTCCGCATGATCCGGACCATGACGGGGACCGGCCGTCCGTCCCGGTGCCGGGCCGTCATCGGACCCGCCCAGCCGTCGTCCGCCCGGCATCGCCCGAGCAGGTCCGGCACCCGCGCGGCGTCCTCGGCGGTGAGCAGCTCGGCCAGCTTCCTGCCCACGGCCTCGGCCGCCGGATACCCCAGCAGCCGCTCGGCCGGACCGGTCCAGTTCGTCACGACGCCCTGCGGATCGAGCAGCAGGGGAACGGCGTCGGCGACGTCGAGCCCCTGCCGGGCAACGTCCGGTCCCTCGTGTCCGTCCTCGTGTCCGCCCACGGCCGACCTCTCTGTCGCTGAGAGTGGTCTACCCCCTCTTGTTCCCCTCTTCGTTCCCATCTTCACCCGGGAACCGGGCAGGGGGCTTCCCGGCGCCGGCCGGAAACGCCCGTTCCCACCCTCCGGACCACGGGCACGCAGGTCAGGCGGGTGGGAACGGGACGGTGGCCGGGGCTCGGGCGGGTCAGCCGCCCTGGCCCAGTACCTTCCCCAGCGTCTCCAGGGCCTCCCGGAGCTCCTCGCCCCCGATGGTGAGCGGCGGGGCCAGCCGGATGGTGGACCCGTGGGTGTCCTTGACCAGGATCCCCTCCCGCATCAGACGCTCGCTCACCTCCCGGCCGGTGCCCAGCACGGGGTCGACGTCGACGCCCGCCCACAGCCCGCGCGAGCGGAAGCCGACGACCCCCTTGCCGAGCAGGGCCTCCAGTCCGCCGCGCAGCACCACGCCCAGCTCCGCCGCCCGGCGCTGGAACTCGCCCGTCTCCAGCAACTCCACCACCGCCGTACCGACGGCGGCGGCCAGCGGGTTGCCGCCGAAGGTCGACCCGTGCTCCCCGGGGTGCAGCACCCCGAGCACCTCACGCCGGGCCACCACCGCCGACACCGGGACGATGCCGCCGCCCAGGGCCTTGCCGAGCAGGACCATGTCCGGGACGACCGACTCGTGTTCCACGGCCAGCGTGCGGCCCGTGCGTCCCAGTCCCGACTGGATCTCGTCCGCGACGAACAGGCACCCCGAGCGGCGCGTCAGCTCCCGCACGCCCGCCAGATAGCCGTCGTCGGGGATGTTCACCCCCGCCTCGCCCTGGATCGGCTCGATCAGCACGGCGGCCGTCGTCTCGTCGACCGCCGCCTCCAGCGCCGCGAGGTCGTTGTACGGCACGACCCGGAAGCCGGGCGTGAAGGGCCCGAAACCGGCGCGTGCGGTCTCGTCCGTGGAGAAACTGACGATGGTCGTCGTCCGGCCGTGGAAGTTGTCCGCCGCGACCACGATCGTCGCCCGGTCGGCCGGGACGCCCTTCACGTCGTAGGCCCACTTGCGGGCCACCTTCACCGCGCTCTCGACCGCCTCCGCGCCGGTGTTCATGGGCAGCACCATGTCCAGCCCGGTCAGCGCCGCCAGCCGCTCCGCGAACTCGGCGAGCCGGTCGTTGTGGAAGGCACGCGAGGTGAGCGTGAGCCGGTCCAGCTGGCGGTGCGCCGCCTCGATCAGCGCGGGATGCCGGTGGCCGAAGTTGAGCGCCGAGTAGCCGGCCAGCATGTCGAGGTAGCGGCGGCCCTCCACGTCCTCCACCCACGCGCCCCGGGCGCTCGCGACGACCACGGGCAGCGGGTGGTAGTTGTGCGCGAGGACCGGCTCCTCCGCACCGATCAGCTCGGCGGACGAACGGGTACGGACGGCAGAGGTCATGAGCGGATCTCCTGAGTGCAGCACTTGATCCCGCCGCCCGCCTTGTGGAACTCGGACAGGTCGACGGGGACGGGGACGTAGCCGTGGTCGGTGAGCCGGGCGGCGAGGCCTGTCGCCGCGGGGGAGATGAACACGTGGCGCCCGTCGGAGACGGAGTTCAGGCCGAACGCCATCGCGTCCTCGCGGGTCGCGGTCACCGCGTCCGGATACAGCCGGGCCAGCACCTCGCGGCTCCCCGGCGAGAACGCCTCCGGGTAGTACGCGATGTTCTCCTCGTCCAGTGTGAACAGGGCCGTGTCCAGGTGGTAGAAGTACGGATCCACCAGCGTCAGGCTGATCACGGGCACGCCGAAGAACTCCTGTGCCTCCCGATGCGCCTCACGGGTGGTGCGGAACCCGGTGCCGGCGAGGATCCAGCGCCCGGCGGGAACCAGGTCGCCCTCGCCCTCGCACACCGACTCGGGACGGTGGACGTCGAAGCCCTCCGCCTTGAACCAGCTCTCGTACGGCACGGACTCGGGGCGCCGTTCGGGCGCCAGGAACAGGGAGCCGAGGACGCGGCCCCCGACGACGACCGCCGCGTTCGCGGCGAACACCATGTCGGGCAGACCGGGCACGGCCCGCACGGTCTCCACGGTGTGACCGTGCGCGCGGTAGACGTCGACCAGCGTCCGCCACTGCCGCTGGGCCAGGGGGACGTCGACGGGACGGTCGGGACGCATCCAGGGGTTGATCGCGTACCGCACGGCGAAGTGCCCGGGGTCGCAGACGAGGTAGCGCCGTGGGGACGGCACACGGGGACCGGTCACAGAGGGGTGCCTCCGCTTCCACGCGGTGTCATCAGGGGTGAGTCCACGGTAGGAAGCGACCGGGGCGGGCGACAAGGAACGAGAGTTGCGTGTTCACGCAGGAATACTGCGTGTTCCCACTGCGCGGCGCACGTCCGCTGCGTCCTATCCCGGGTCCTGGGGAGCCGGCTGGCTCGCCCCCGCCTCCGGACTCTCCGGGATCAGATGGGACAGCACCATCACGCTGATCGTCTTCCGGATGAACGGTTCCGCACGGATCCGCTCCAGCACCTCCTCGAAGTGGTCCACATCCCGCGCCCGCAGGTGCAGCAGGGCGTCCGCGCCACCGGTCACCGTCATCGCCGCGGCGATCTCCGGGTGGTTGCGCACCACTTCCGCCAGCCGCCGGGGCGGCGCCGCCCCCTCGCAGTACACCTCGACGTACGCCTCCGTGCGCCACCCCAGCGCCGACGGTTGCACCGTGGCCGTGAAACCGGTGATCACCCCCGTCTCGCGGAGCCGGTCCACCCGGCGCTTGACCGCCGTGGACGACAGCCCGACGGCCAGGCCGATCTCGGCGAAGGACGACCGGGCGTTCGCCATCAGAGCGGTGACGATCTTTCGGTCCAGCTCGTCGAACGGTGCGGGCCTGCTGTTCATACCGGCACCGTAACGGCAGAACCGGGGCACCATGGAGGGAAACCGAACACCAGGACCATGAGGAGGGTGTCGCGATGCCCGGTTCCCACAACGGTTCGAGCTCGGCGAAGACCATGGGAGTGCTCACCGTCGGCGGCCTCGTCGCCGTGACGGCCTACACGGTGGCGCTCGGCAGCAACGGATGGCTGTGGTTCGGCTGGGTCGTCCTGGGACTGATCACCCTCGCGATGGTCGCCACGCGCAGTGCCTGAGCCGCCCGTGGCGTTCGGCGCTCACTTCGGCGTGAGCCGTCCCGCCAGGTGCACGCCCGGCTGGTACTTCGGCAGCCGGACGGTGACCCTCATGCCCGCGCCCACCGCGGTCTCGATGAGGAGGCCGTGGTCGTCGCCGTAGACCTGGCGGAGCCGGTCGTCGACGTTGGACAGGCCGATGCCGCCCGTGTGGTCGACCTCGCGGGCGAGAACGCGCCGCAGCAGGTCGGGGTCCATTCCGGCGCCGTCGTCCTCGATCACCACGAGGGCTTCGGCGCCGGCGTCCTGTGCGGTGATCTGGATGTGGCACTTGTCGGCCTTGCCCTCGAGGCCGTGTTTGACGGCGTTCTCGACGAGCGGTTGCAGGCAGAGGAAGGGCAGCGCGACCGGCAGCACCTCGGGGGCGATCTGCAGGGTGACGGAGAGGCGGTCGCCGAAGCGGGCGCGGACCAGCGCCAGGTAGTGGTCGATGGCGTGGAGTTCGTCGGCGAGGGTGGTGAAGTCGCCGTGCCGGCGGAACGAGTAACGGGTGAAGTCGGCGAACTCCAGGAGCAGTTCGCGGGCGCGCTCGGGATCGGTGCGTACGAACGAGGCGATCACGGCGAGCGAGTTGAAGATGAAGTGCGGGGAGATCTGGGCCCGCAACGCCCTGAGTTCGGCCTCGATGAGGCGGGTGCGGGACTGGTCGAGGTCGGCCAGTTCGAGCTGGACGGAGACCCAGCGGGCCACCTCCCCGGCCGCCCGGGCCAGGACCGCGGACTCGCGGGGCGCGCAGGCGACGAGCGCGCCGTGCACCCGGTCGTCGACGGTGAGCGGGGCGACGACGGCCCACCGCACCGCGCAGTCGGGGGTGTCGCAGCTGAGCGGGAACGCCTCACCGCGGCCGGAGTCGAGGGGCCCGGCCAGTCGTTCCATGATCTCGGTACGGTGATGGGCGCCGGCGCCGTCCCAGACGAGGACCTGCTCGCGGTCCGTGAGGCACAGGGCGTCGGTGCCGAGCAGGGAGCGCAGCTTGCGGGCGGATCTGCCGGCGGCCTCCTCGGTCAGGCCCGCCCGGAGCGGGGGCGTGGCCAGGGAGGCGGTGTGCAGGGTCTCGAAGGTGGCGTGCTCGACGGGCGTGCCGAGTCCGGCGAGACTGGCGGGCCGGGCGGTGCGCCGGCCGAGCCAGAAGCCCGCGGCCAGCAGGGGCAGCACGGCGACGCACAGGCCCGCCAGGAATCCGCTCACTTGGACACCTCCGTCCGCAGTTCCTCCGGCAGGTGGAACCGGGCGAGCACCGCCGCCGTGCCGGGCGGCACCCGGCCGGGGGTGGCCAGGGAGACCAGGACCATGGTGAGGAAGCCCAGCGGCACCGACCACAGGGCGGGCCAGGCGAGCAGCGCGTGCAGTGCGCCCCGGCCCGGGAAGCCGGCCATGGTCGCGGCGACGGCGACGAAGGCGGAGCCGCCCCCGACCAGCATGCCGGCCGCCGCCCCGGGCGGAGTGAGCCGGCGCCACCAGATGCCGAGGACGAGCAGCGGGCAGAACGAGGACGCCGACACGGCGAAGGCGAGCCCGACCGCGTCGGCCACCGGCAGCCCGCCGACCAGGATGCTCGCCCCGAGCGGGACGGCCATGGCGAGCAGCGTGCCGAGCCGGAAGTGCCGTACGCCGCGTGCGGGCAGGACGTCCTGGGTGATCACGCCGGCCACGGCCATGGTCAGCCCGGACGCCGTGGACAGGAACGCGGCGAAGGCACCCCCGGCGACCAGCGCGCCGAGCAGGTCGCCGCCCGCTCCTCCGATCATGCGGCCGGGCAGCAGGAGCACGGCGGCGTCCGCGCTGCCGGTGAGGGTGAGGTCGGGGGCGTACAGCCGGCCGAGGGCTCCGTAGACCGGGGGCAGCAGGTAGAAGGCGCCGATCAGGCCGAGGACGGCGACGGTGGTGCGGCGGGCGGCGACGCCGTGCGGGCTGGTGTAGTAGCGGACCACCACGTGCGGCAGGCCCATGGTGCCGAGGAAGGTGGCGAGGATCAGCCCGTACGTGGCGTACAGCGGGCGTTCCTCGCGGGACTCGGCCCGTGAGGGCGACAGGGCGTCGTCGGCGCCCCGCCCGGCGGCCGGGACCTCGGCTCCCTCGGCGAAGGTCAGCCGGGTGCCGCCGTCGATGCGGTGGGTGCCGGCGGGCAGGCGGAGTTCGGTGCCCGCGTGTTCGCGGCCGTCGACGGTGCCGTCCACGGTCACGGTCAGCGGCTCGGCGAGCCGCAGGTCGAGGGTGTCGTCGATGCGGACGACACGCTGTTCGCGGAAGGCGGCGGGTTCGTCGAAGGCGTGGCTGGGCGCCCCGTCGCCCTGCCAGGCGAGGACCAGGAACAGTGCCGGCACGAACAGGGCGGTGAGCTTGAGCCAGTACTGGAAGGCCTGTACGAAGGTGATGCTGCGCATGCCGCCGGCGGCGACGATGACGGTGACCACGACGGCGACGATCACCCCGCCGAGCCAGCCGGGGGCGCCGGTGAGCACGGTCAGGGTGAGCCCCGCGCCCTGGAGCTGGGGCAGCAGGTACAGCCAGCCGACGCCGACGACGAAGGCGCCCGCGAGCCGTCGCACCGCCTGCGAGGCGAGGCGGGCCTCGGCGAAGTCGGGCAGCGTGTAGGCGCCGGAGCGGCGCAGCGGGGCGGCGACGAACAGCAGCAGGACCAGGTAGCCGGCGGTGTAGCCGACCGGGTACCAGAGCATGTCCGGCCCCTGGACCAGGACGAGGCCCGCGATGCCCAGGAAGGAGGCGGCGGAGAGGTACTCGCCGCTGATGGCGGCGGCGTTCAGACGGGGGCCCACGGTGCGGGAGGCGACGTAGAAGTCGGAGGTGGTGCGGGAGATGCGCAGGCCGAAGGCGCCGACGAGGACGGTCGCCAGGACGACGAGCGCGACGGCGGGGACGGCGTAACTGGAGTTCACGGTGCCGGCGTTCCGTTCCCCGCCCTCAGCGGTCCTCGACGAGCCGCACGAAGTCGCGTTCGTTGCGTTCGGCGCGGCGCACGTACCAGCGGGCGAGCAGGACCAGCGGGGGGTACAGCCCGAAGCCGAGGACCGCCCACTCCAGCCGTCGGGCGTCCGGGGCCGCGGCGAAGACCAGCGGGAGCGGGCCGATGAGCAGCATGAGGATCGCGAACACGGTGAGACCGGTGCGCAGTTGGATGCGCATCAGGGAGCGGACGTAGGTGTGGCCGAGGGTGGTCTGCTCGTCGATCTCGGTCCGCGGGCGGTAGTAGCCGAAGGCACGGCGGGCGCGGCGGGGCGGGCCGGTGACGACCACGCGGCGTTCGGTCGGGTCCTGGGGCACGCCGTCCCCCTAGCCCGTGGTCCGGCGCATCAGCAGGTCCCGCAGTTCACGGGTGTGCCGTCGGCTGACCTGGAGTTCCTCCGAGCCGATCAGGACGCTCACGGTACCCGCGTCGAGCCGGAGTTCCCCGATGTGGCGCAGGGCGACCAGGTGGCGGCGGTGGATCCGGACGAAGCCGCGCGAGCGCCAGCGTTCCTCCAGGGTGGACAGCGGTATCCGTACGAGGTGGCTGCCGCGGTCGGTGTGCAGCCGGGCGTA
Source organism: Streptomyces sp. NPDC050388 (assembly GCF_040655635.1). Classification (NCBI taxonomy): domain Bacteria; kingdom Bacillati; phylum Actinomycetota; class Actinomycetes; order Kitasatosporales; family Streptomycetaceae; genus Streptomyces; species Streptomyces sp. NPDC050388. The sequence continues at coordinate 708 of NZ_JBFAKH010000114.1, read as the reverse complement.
GTCGCCCTGGGCCTCCACGTGCGTGATGTCCTCGACGGCGACGAAGCGGGTCACACCGCCGAGTTCGACGGCTATCTGGTCCGGGTCGGGCTCGTGCACGGGGATGCGCGGGGCACTGCCGTGCTGTGCCGCGGCGCGCGGTTCGGCGACGCGGCGGACCGCTTCGGCCAGCCGCTCCTTGCGGACGGGCTTGAGGACGTAGTCGACGGCCTTGAGGTCGAACGCCTGCACGGCGAAGTCCTCGTGGGCGGTGACGAACACGACGAGCGGCGGCCGGGCGAACCCGCCGAGCAGCCGGGCGAGGTCGAGTCCGTCGAGGCCGGGCATCTGGATGTCGAGGAAGACGACGTCTATGGCCTCGGGACCGTCGGGTCCGGACTCCAGGGCGCGGTTGATGCGGCGCAGCGCCTCGGTCGCGTCACCGGCGCCCTCGGCACTGCCGACGCGAGGGTCCGCGTTCAGCAGGTAGAGCAGTTCCTCCAGCGAGGGGCGTTCGTCGTCGACGGCCAGAGCGCGCAGCATGAAGGTGGAGTCTAGGCGGGAATCCCACGTCTGGACATGTGCCGGACGTGGGCGTTCCCGCAAGATCCGGTAGTGGGGAAGCGGGGGGGCTGGGGGGTGCCTCTATGTCTTTCGTCAAGGCGTCCAGGTTTGGTTTGGGGTGGTTTGACTTGCTGGGGTCATGCGGCGAGTTCGACGTCCGTGGGG
>NZ_JBFAKH010000113.1:0-17861 GCF_040655635.1 Streptomyces sp. NPDC050388 | reverse complement strand
TCGTCAGAACACCCCCGGCCGAGCAGCCGCCCGACCGGTCGCCTGCTTTATCTGGCCAGAATGACCGCGACACTCTTCCCCACCACCGAGGCCGTTCGGCCGGCCTCTCGTTCGGCCGCGCGGGCCGGTGCCGACAGGGCTCCCGAGGCTGCTGGGAACTCTGTGAGCATGGGTCCGCTGGCCCAAAAACTGAACGTACTGAACGTACGGGCCACCAACACCGGCTCTGACCTGCGAAAACGCATACGTTCAGTTCGGCCGGACCAACTGAACGTGAGATCCGCCGAACTGAACGCAGAACTGAGCCCCCACCCCACCAAAACCCGCTCTGACCTGCGGAAACACTCACGTTCAGTTCTCCCCGGCCAACCGAACGCACCGCGCGGACCGAACTGAACGTGCGCCGAACTGAACGTACGGACCCGCGCCGAACTGAACGTGAGCCGTCCAGGCCGGGAAGGCCGGCCGCCGGGGCGCGGCCTCGATCGGGGGAGACCGGGTAGGGCGGGGCACGGAACGTCAGTGCGTGCAGTACCTTCCGTGCCATGACGAGAATCCATAGGTGGGCGCTGATCAGCGTCAAGCCCGGAGTCGGCAGGTCGACGTCCGGCATCTTCCTGGGCCAGGCCCTCTACGAGCGCGACATGTCGCCGCTGCTGGTCGACGCGGACAAGGGCCAGACCTGCCACCGCTGGGACGAGCTGGCGGGCGGGATGCCGTACCCGGTCGTCAGCAAGACCAGCCGGAGCCTGGACAAGACCCTGCCGGACCTGGAGGACGGCCGGGGCGCGGTCCTCATCGACACCCCGCAGATCGAGGACCACGCCGCCATCGCCCGGGGCGCCATGATCTACGCGGACCGCTGGATCATGCCCCTGGCCCCGTCCGTGGTGGAAGTGGACCGGATGTTCGCGGACGACAACGACAACGGGAAGGACGTCCTGGGCGACTTCCTTGAGGACGTCCAGGAGCTGCGCGAGCGAGCAGGCCGGCCGCGCGCCGACGTGGTGGTCCTGCTGACGCGCACCAACACCAAGAAGGCGACGAAGAACGGCCCGGACGCCGACGTCCGCGAAGCCCTGGCCGGGCGCGGCTACGAGACGCTGACGGCCCAGGTCCCGCACAACGACAACCTCTACCGGCAGAGCGGAGGGAGCAGGGTCCGGGCGATGGGCACGGCGTACGAGCGGGTGCTGAAGGAACTGCTGGCCCGCCCCTACACAGACGAGGTGCGGCTCCCGAGCCAGCAGAAGGCCGGCGCCCACACCGGTGAGGCCGCCCGATGAGCACGCGACGCAACCGCTACGGAGCCGCCGCGGACCGCACGAAGAAGGTCCCGAAGGCTCCCGACGCCTCGACGGCCCGGGTGCGCACCGAGCCGATCCGCGTCACCCTCGACCTGAAGCCCAAGCAGCACGCCGAGCTGAAGCGTTGGTGCAACGGCGCGGCCGTCGACACCGGCCTGCCGGAAGTGGCCCTGGCGCCCGTGCTGCGCATCCTCGGGGAGCTGCTGACGGACCCCAAGGACACGAGCGTCGCGGAGCGGGTGAAGGAGATCCTGACCGAGCGCGCCGAGCAGTTCTGACCGAGGGTGTCACGCTCCTGGCGGTGCCCCGTAGAGGGAGGTTTTCCCAGGTCAGAGGGTGCGTGACACCCGGCGTGACAGTGAGCGTGACAGGGGAGCGTGACACCCGGCCAAAGCGCTGGCCGAACGCGGAAGTGGCCCCGCCGGAAGCTCCGGCGGGGCCACTGTAGTGCCTGCTAGAAGATCTCGCCCTGTTCGTCGGTGCCACCCGATTCGGTGTCGTCGCCGGAGTCCTTCGGCTCCCTGAGCGGACCCCAGTCCAGGCCGGTCACGTCGTGGATGTGGATCACGTCGGGGTCGACGTGCAGGTACTCCCCGATCGCCTTCTTCAGCTCGTCGACCGCCGCGTCCTCCCCCTTCTCCACGTAGGCGTTCACGACCTGATCGAGCCGTCCCGGCGGGAGGTTGCCACCCAGGTTGAGATCCCGGGGCCGCGAGTCGGAACTGATCGTGACCCAGGCACTCATCTGCGCCCCACCGGTCGGCGCGGCGGCGTACGTCCCGCCGCCCTTGTTGGTGGACTCCGAGATCCGCTTGCGGCGGCCCTTGGGCACCAGGGCGTCACGGGTGGCCTTGTCCAGCTTCTCGATGCTGTCGGCCTTTGGCTTCTGCTTGCCTGAGCGCCACCGCCGCCAGGTCGTCAGGGAGATCCCGGCGGCCTTCGCCGCGTCCTTGTCGGAGCCCTTGTGCTTCTTCTCCAGCCACTTCAGCCGGTCGGGCAGGGACTTCTTCTGCTCCCGTTCGATCGCGCCCGGAGCGCGGCCGGTGAGCTTGCGGATCAGCTTGTCCCGCAGCTTCTCTTCGCCCTCTTCGGGCGTGCCCTTCGGCATGTCAGGCCCCCATCCACTCGTCAACGGTCACGTTCGTCTTCGCCTTGAACTGGCCCAGGCCGGTGCCGAGGACGAGCCCGGCCGGGACGTCCTGGTCGTGGGTGTCGGCGTTGGACGGGTAGATCAGCTCGTCCAGGTCCAGCTTCACGGGGAAGCGCGGGGTGTCGGTCGGCCGGTTGTCCTTGCTGAGCGGGATCACCCCGCCCGCCTTGTATGCCTTGCGCAGGATGCCGGTCCAGGCCGCGTCCCGGATCGCGTAGCCCCAGTCGGGCCGCGCGATCGTCTTCTGGGTGCCGTCCTGGAGCTTGCCGTGCAGGGTGCGGAACGTGCCCTTGAGCGCGTTGTAGACGGCCCGCTCCTCCGGGTCCACGGGCTTGCGGGAGTCGTCCAGCGCGCCCGTCTCCAGCTCCTTGAACGCCTTGTGGACGATCTCCTTGAAGTCGCGGAACGCCTTGTACTGGGTGCCCTGGGCAATCCAGGCTTCCTGGATCTCGACCTCGATCCCGGCTTCGGCGTAGAGCCGGATGATCGCCGTGGTGACCCAGGTCTTCGAGCCGGAGGCGGCGTGCACGACCGGGGCCGGGAGCAGCTTGTGCGGCCAGGTCGGCACGGTGATGAGCCAGAGGCCGGCCATCTTCGGGTCGAACTCCGGGTACATGACCCGCTCCAGCTCGTTCACCGCCACCAGGGCTTCGCTGTAGGCGGGCAGGTAGTTCTTGTTCCCGTCGTAGCCGTGCACGCGGCGCATCGCGCGCTCGTCCTCGGTCAGCTCCCGCGACCAGGTGTTGAGGTAGTCGTACGACGGCCACCGGCTGGAGTCGGCAACGAACCGCGGCTTGCGGCGCACGGTCGGGGACTTCAGCATCCCCTTCAGTGCGTTCAGTGCCGTCCGTGCCGCACTGACGCTGAAGGTCCAGCCCGTCAGCTCCGTGAACCGGTGCAGCCGGTAGGCCAGCTCGAACGCGCCGGGCAGCTCCGGCTCGTCGACGTCGCGCGGGAACGTCCCCTCCGTCAGCCACTCCGCGACCAGGACCCGCGTCATGCCCGGGTACTGCGCGTGCTGGAGGACGCTCATCGGCATGATGTGCGGCGGCTCCCCGGCCCGGAACGGCTGGTGCCACCCGGCCTCGACCACCGGCTTCCAGGGCACCTGGAATGCCTCAGCGGCCTCCCGGTCGGCCTTGCGGCTCTGCCGGTCCCACACCGAGCCCTTCACGCGCGGCCAGCACTCGTCCGCCAGGCCGTACGCGGCGCGCAGCTCCGGGCCGATGACGACCGTGACGTCCTCGGCCGTCGCCACCGACCGCAGCAGCGCCAGCATCGCCGGGAGCGACGTCGCCGCCTCACCCTCCAGCGCCACCGAGCCGGACCCGGCGGCTTCCATCAGGTAGCCGTTCGAGGCCGCCCACACGCTCACCGTGGCGGGCGCCGAGCGCCGAGCCGGGGCGGGAGCAGCAGCCGCCGGGGACGGCTTCGGCTGCTCCTGGACGACGGAGGCCGGGACCGACTGGCCCGGCACGACGGCCTTCGCCACGGTGGCCGGCCCCGCGTCCTGGGCCGTCGCGGTGCGCGGCGCGGCCGGGGTCCGCAGGTGCTCGTCCAGCGTCGGCATCGGCTCCAGGGGCAGGTCTTCCGCGGCTTCACCGGGGCCAGCGGCGAACGTCTCCGGCTCCTGGTTCTTGGGACGCCGGATGACGTAGCAGTACACGTACCCGATCGAGTCGCCCAGCCACTCGCGCTTGGTCAGGCCCTGGCGGGAGTTGGACTCTTCGAGCACCAGCAGGCCGTCACGGCGAAGGTCCCGCAGACCGGTGCGCGGCGAGACGATGTCCGCCGCCGTGCAGATAGCCTTCAGCTTGTTGGAGAACACCGCGATCCGGCGCTCCCCGTCTTCGTCGTAGACGCACCCGTACGCCTCGGAGACCGTCTCCAGGGAGTTCGCTCCCAGGGCCGCGCTGGTGTACGCGGTCTTGGAGGGGAACAGGGAGGGCTTCGACGCGAAGGTCTCGGAGATGACCGCCAGCAGCTTGTCACCCTGCTTCATGGACGTCTCGCGCATCTCGGTGACCTGCTGCTGGAACAGGGCCAGCCCGGCCTTCAGGGCGTTCGCGCGGGCGCCCTCGGTGTGGGTGATCTGCTCGAACAGGGCGGCTCCGGCCACGCCGATGGCGACGTTGCGCCCGATCCGGGCGTCCGGCCCGGTCACCCGGTCGACGCCCAGGTCCCGCCGGGCCTTGGCGATTTCCTCCCAGGCTCCTTCCAGGGTGACGTCTTCGCGCATCCACTTCAGCGGCCACCCGTAGGCGAGATCCGCGAGCCGGGCCAGCTCGTCCGACGTCTCGGCATTGGCCGTCATCTGGTTCGGCAGCTCCAGGACGCGGACGTTCAGGCCCTCCTGTTCGGTGGCCATGCCCAGCAGGGAGTCATTGCCGCTCGACATGATGACGCCCTTGTACTTCGCGGTCCGGTCGGTGCCGCCGCCCTTCTGCCGTGCGCGGGTGCGCTGGGCACCCTCGGTGAGCTGGAAGATGATCTGCTCAGCCTCGCGCGGGGTGAGGCGGCCCATCATGCCGATCTCGTCGCGGAAGTTGGTCAGGCACCCGAGGCGCAGCAGGTCTTCGCTGTTGCCGACCTTGGCCAGGTTCCAGTTGCCCATGACGTCCTCGACCCGACCGAAGGCGCTCACGGTCAGCTTCATGATCGAGGACTTGCCGCCGGAGGACCCGCCGCAGGTGTGGCAGATGAAGCACTGGAGCTTGAACGGGGCCAGGAACAGGCCGCCGATGGCGACGCCCATGAACAGGGCGCCGTTCTCGTTGCCCTCCTCACCGAGGATGGTCCCGGCCCGGTCCCAGATCTCCCGGGCCTGCTCCTCACTCCCGCAGGTGTCGCCGTACCCGTACGGGCCGACGTCGCCGGGCGGGAGCTGGAGGCCGTCAGCGGTCCAGCTCGGAATGGCCTCGACGCGCGGGGCGTCCTCGGCCAGCTTCGAGATTGCCGTACCGGCGGCCTTCACGACCTTGTCGTCCAGGGGCGCGAAGCCGAAGTCCAGCTGCTCCATCCAGATTCCCGTCTTGAGGCCGTCGCGGTTGCAGAGGATCGTCATGGTGCCGGCGGCGTCGGCGGACAGCCGGAACTCACGAATGGTGATCTTCCGGTCACCACCGCGCCGCAGCACGACTTCGAGGACATAGGGGAGGGGCGCGACCAGTTCCCAGCGGGCGTCATCGCCACGGCTGAGCAGGTACACGCCGCGCGGGTACGAGCCCGCGCCGATGGAGTACGCCCATGAGCCGCTGCTCATGGGGATGGACGGTCCGGGCCTGCCCTGGGGGCGGTCCGCCGTCTTCGTCTGGTTCTGCCGTGCCTGGGGGGGCACCCGTTCACCTCTCGGTTCCCGGTCCACCCGCCAGAGTGATCGTCAAGGGAGGGGGGGGAGAATTCTCCCCGTCCCTGCCTTACACTCCTGGGTGGACCACCTTCCTAGGTCAACGTGAACCCGCTTCCGGATTTCGACCCCTCACCTGGTTTCGACGCCAGAGAGGGTCCGGGGCGGGTTTTCGCGTTGACCGGTCCTTGATCTTGAGTTGTCCGGTCACCTTAACGGGCAGAGCGGACATGGGGTTCCGGTCATACTTCCAGGTCAGACCTGGGTCGCCGGATCTACAGCCGGGTGAGACTGCGACTGCTGACGGGGTGCAGCTCCTGGCTGTCGTTGAGGATGAGGGATGCCGACCGCTGGCCGAGCCACCCGGACCGCCGATGAGGCGGGGCCTCGGTTCGGATGTGGGTGAAGCCGAGTCCCTCGTAGTACCGCTGGAGTCCGTGGGCGGTCCGCCAGCAGTCGATCCGGACGTGCTCTCGCCCCTCCAGGGAGGCCACTTTGCAGGCCCAGTCCAGGATGAGACTGCCGATGCCGAGGCCCGAAGCGGACCGAGCAACCATCAATTTGTACAGGTAGAACGCCGTTTCGGGGGCGTCCTGCTCGGTCCAAAAGTCGGTGTCGACGGGACCCCGGCTCACCGTGCCGAGGACTCGTTCGTCCCCTTCTTCACGGATAATCCAGGTCCGTCCCTCAGTGATAGCTGTTTTCCATTTTGCGATGGCCCGGGAGCCTGTTTCCCGGTCTGACCACTGGTCAGAGCCCTTTGCCCTCAGCCAGTCTTCGGCCTCAGTGCGCAGTGCCATCAGGGCGGGAACATCCGCCGCGCTGGCGGGGTGGATTACGTACATGGAGTCAGACCTCCAGCTCATAGACGAGGCGGTGACGGTCGCCGGGAGCGATGGTCACCATTGCGCGTACAGGTCCCGACTCCCCGTAGCCGATGCGGACATGTTCGGCGACAGGGGTCCCCGGGGGGAGGTCCAGCCGCTCGGATTCTTCAGGGTTGGGCATCCGGATCGTGATTTCGTCCCGCACGCGGAGTTGAGGGTGGCCGATCGAGGCGAGGATGCCGCCCGGCATCGACACGTCGCGCTCTTCCAGAAGCGGGGTACCTTCCGCGATCCGCATAGGAAAGCTGCTGGTGGAGAGCTGATAGGGCTGACTGTCCACGGTCCTCAGCCGGACTCGCTGGACGACCTCAGAGCCGGGGGCCACCTGGAGCCAGGAGGCCACTTGGTCGTCAGCAGGTCCGACGTGAACGGTGACGTGTTGGGCGGGTTCACGACCAGCGTCCCGGATGGCGGTTGACCAGTCGTCACCAGCCGCGGAGTCGCGCCGGGTGCCCCGTTCGAAGCGGGTCAGGTTCCACACGATGGGACGGCCGGACCGAACCCGCCGGCGGCCTCCCTGCTCGCCAATGACCAGGCCTTCGGACTTCAGAATGTCGATTCCCGCGCCGACCGTTTTGGGTGTCACGCCGAAGCGGTCCGCCAGTTCGCGGCTGGTGGGAAGGACGTCGCCAGGCTTCAGCACACCAGTCCTGATCTGGTGTCGGAGGTCGTCAGCGATGGCTCTCGCCGTGGTTCGGCGGGCAGGTGTTGAGGTCATGAGCGGAAGAGTACACCGATCACGAAGTTGAGTACACAACTCGGGTCCATCTGAGTGTCACTCATAAGCTCTTGGGTACCTAAGACTTGACGGTCGATTACCTAAGCGCCTACGGTCTGTCTTGTCGGCGGAACTTGAGTACCCAAGTTCGCGGACAGTAGAACGCAAGCGGCCCCAGTCCGGCATCTCACCTCCGGACCAGGGCCTAGACCGAACCCGACTGCGTGCACAGAAGGGAGCGATCCTGAGATGGATCGTATCGAGGAAGACCGCATCTGCATCCCCAGGCAGGCCGCGACCACGGTGTGGCTGGCCACCTCCGAGGGCCTGGCCGTCATCGACATGGTGGCCGTGGAGCGGGCGGCCAAGGGCCAGCGGCAGGGCTGGACCCTGACGGACGACGAGGCCCGCTATACCGCTCAGCTCCTCTTGGACCACCAGGTCCCCTACTCCGTGGTCTCCGCGCGGGTGGGCAGGTCCACGGCCACGCTGCGGAAGTGGTTCCCGGGTCAGGTCGCGCCGAGTGCGCCGAGTCTGGCCAGGCCCCGCCCGCGCGGGCTGACGGTCCCGGTGTGCGGCACCCGTAAGGGCTACGACGCGCACCGGCGCCGTGGTGAGGCCGCGTGCCCCGCCTGCCGGGCCGCGAACTCCGCCGCGGACCGCTACTACCGGACCCACGGGACCTACGTGGGCGCCCCGGAGGTGGCCGCATGAGCATCCCCGCGACCGAGCCCGCCGCCCAGCACCACATGCAGCAGGCCCAGCAGGCCGCCGCCGCGGCTGAGGCCGCGCGTCAGGCCGCCGCCGCGATCCAGGCCCAGCAGCAGGCCCAGCAGGGAGGCCAGAAGTGAGCATCCGCCGCGAGACCGCCGAGGACGACTACCTGCGTACCCACGCTCTGGCCGCCGCGCTCGGCGCCTCTCTGGAGCCGCACGGCACGCCGGTGAGCCCGCTCCGCGCGGAGTTCGAGGAGACCGTGGCGCACGCCCTGCACGCGAACGTCTGCACCGAGCCGCCCGCCGGCCACACCTACCCGAAGAGGGGCTGACCATGAACGAGGAGATGACCCGGTACCACTGGGTCCTGTCGCTGGCCGACGCGGACGGGAACCGGCTCTCGCTGGACGGGATGGTCGACGTCGACGAGTACGTCGCCAGCCGCCGCGAGATCTACGCCTCTCTCCTCCGGGGAGTGAAGGAGGAGTACGGCCTGCGTCGTACGACCACCCTCTTCTTCAGCCTGGAGCGGGACGCGCTGGAGGGTGGTCGGTGATGGGCAAGCCCGACACCCGGCGCCTGGACCGTGCGATCCAGGACGTGACCCGCAGGCTCACCGCGGCCCGGCAGGGCGAGATGTGGCCCCTGACCGCCTCGGAGAAGCGTCAGGTCGTGACCGCGCTGGCGGGCGGCTCCTACAAGGTGCTGCGGGGCAAGAGCCCGGCGAACGCGGACCGGAAGCTGGCCGGGCTCCAGGCCGCGGTCGAGTCCCGGCTGACCGCCGAGCTGTCCGCCCTCCAGGCCGAGCGGCAGGCGATCGTGAACCAGGCCGCCGCCGCCAAGGCCGCGAAGAAGTCGACCGGCGGGTGGTGGTGATGGCCAGCCAGATCGCCCTGAACCCGCCCCGCGGCGAGTGCCGCCAGTGCTGGTTCCACGCTCACGCCGGCCGCGAGGCGCACGCCCACCTCGGCCCGCGCGAGGACTGCCCGGAGTGCGTGGACCACATGGCCCACGGCCACCCCGCGCACCTGATCGTCCGCTGACAGACCTGTCCGCTCCCTGATCCATCCTCCAGCCGGGGTCACAGCTCGTGGCCCCGGCCCCCGAGACGAGAGGCCCCCCGTGAACGCGCCCGAGCCGTACCAGGCCCAGCAGCACTACCCGGCCGTGCCGACCACGGCCGTGCCCGCGCACCACCGCCCGCCGGCCGTCGAGTACCGCGACGGGGTGCCGTACCACTACACGGTCGGCCAGCCCCCGGCCCCCGCCCAGATCGTCGTGCAGCTCCCCGAGCAGTCGTCCATGAGTCCCGCCCAGCGGGAGCTGATCGTGAACGTCGTCCTGCTCCTGGTCGTCGCCGTCGTCCTGTGCGGCTGCATCGCCGGGGTGGTCGTCATCTGCGGCGGCACCCTCATGGGCCTGATCGGCGCGATCGGTGCGAACGCGGTCCCGATCGGCCTGACCACCATCGGCGCGCTGGTCGCGGCTGGGTGGCTCGTCTCGAAGGTGAAGACCCTCACGAACCCCCGCAAGGAGAAGTGACCATGTACGTCCCCGACATGCCCGAGAAGCCCGAACGGACCTGGACGACGAACACCGCCGACGTCATCGTCGGAGTGCTGGCGGTCGCCTCGTTCGCCCTGTCCGGATGGTCGCTGTCGACCCTGCTCATGTCGGCCGGCGCCCCGAAGGCCGTGGCCATCTTCGGCGTCGGCGTCTTCGACGGCCTGGCCCTGCTGGCCGGACTCCAGGTGTACGAGCGCCGGTACGAGCCGCACAAGGGCTTCGGCGCCCGCGTCGTGATGATGCTGGCCCTGCTCGCATCGTCCGTCGTGAACGCCGCGCACGGCCAGGAGATGGGCGGCTGGACGACCGCCGTCGTCCTCGGTGCCGCGCCCCTGGCCTTCGAGATCGCCTTCGAGCTGCGCCACCGCTCGATGACCGGCCTGATTTGGGTGCTTTTCTACAAGCAGGCGAAGGCCGCGCTGAGGCGCGATGTGTGGGTGCGGATCGCTCCGGTGACCGAGCCGCCTACCGGCCCGGCTGACCTGTACGAGGTGATCCGCGAGGACGAGCACACCATCCCCGCCGCCGTCGCCACCGCCGCCCCGTCCGCCGTGTCCGCCGCTCCGGCGGACGACACCCCGGTCCTGTCCGCCGCTCACGCCCCGGAGTCCGCCGCCTCTACCAAGATCCCCGCCGCCGTCCGCCCGGACAACGGCGGACACCGCCCGGCGGTCGGAAAGCCGCTGTTCAAAGCCCCGGAGGCCGCGCCGGTTGTCCGCCCGGACACCGCCGACGTCCAGCCGGACAACGCTCGTGAGCGCGTGCTGACCGCCATCGGCCTGCCGTTGGACAGCCCGGACGTGCCCGCTCAGGCGGACAAGTCGGCGGACCCGGCGGACAACCCGGCGGACCCGGCGGACAACCCGGCGGTCCTGGTGAAGGCGTCCACCGTCGCCGGAGCCGTCCGGGAGCTGAAGGCCCAGGGCGTCACCGACACCGCGACGCTCATCGCCACCGTGCCCGCCGTGCTGGGCAAGCAGGTGAGCCCGGAGACGGTCAAGCGCGAGATCCGCCGCCAGGTCCCGAAGACCCCGGCCGGAACGGGCCAGTACCTCTAACCCGAATTCGCAGGGGGGAGAATTCTCCCCCCTTTCTGAAAGCCCCTCACATCCCGTCCTACGGGAAATCGTTCGGGGAATGTCAGAGGCGCGTAGTAGGAATTGAAAGGCGGACCACCGGAGTTCCGGGGGTTCACGGGACCGTGCCCGACGCAACCGGGCACGGCCCCTCCGGCCGATAGAGGGCCGGGCGCCAACTCCTCCATCCGAGCAGGAACAGGAGTCAGCAGACAGATGATGGCACGCAACCCGCAGAGCGACACGAACCGTGAAATCGAAGAGGCGCTGGGTGCGCTGGCCGTGGGTCTCCCTCGGACGGCCTGGCGCTTCCTGTCGGGCTCCCCGATGGACGGCAAGCCCCGCACGAACGCCACCTGGACGCACCGCGGAACCCGCACGGAGCGCGAGGACGGCCGCCAGGCGCACCGCTGGGACTACCTGGCCCGACTGGAGCGTGCAGGGTTCCGCTGGGCCGGGAGCGCGGGCATGGCAGGCACCGGCTACGCCTACGCCCAGGACCCCACGATGACCCTGGAGGTTCTCCAGGCCGGCGGTTTCACGGCCGGGTCGGCCGCCACGGCCTGGGTCGGCTACCGGCTCATGGACGGGGCCGTGACCTGGCGCCACCAGCGCGACTGGGTATGGCCGCTGCACGTCGCACTGAGGGAGAAGCTGGGCTACCCCGAGGGCACGAAGCCGAGCCGGTACATCCACGTCCCCGTGAACTACGACGAGATCACCGGGGACGCGATCCGCATCGACCTGCCTGCCGACTTCGCGGGCCAGGACGACGTGAAGACGCTGGTCAAGACCGTGGTCACGAACAAACTCGCCCTCCAGGACGTCACGTTCTCGTGGCACGTCGAGGGCCGGAACCACCACGTGATGGTGAAGCAGTCGCCGCGCCCGCCCTCCAAGGTCATGTTCTCGGACCCGGAAGTCCGCAAGATCGTAGAGGGAATGCCGGAATCGGCCCCCCTCATCGGCCTTTCGCACCGTGGCCGAGCTATTTCCGTCGACCTGGATGCGGAATCCCCGCATGTTTTGGTCTCGGCCGGAACGGGTGGCGGTAAGTCCGTCATTCTCCGTGCCGTTTTCGCCCAGCTCCTGCGGAATGGAGCGGAAGGAGCGGTTCTCGACCGCAAGCGACACTCGCACAAGTGGGTGCGCGGACTTCCCGGTGTTGCCTATCACCGGGAAATCGAGGACATTCACGATGCGCTGGTCGCTCTCGGTAAAGAGGGAGAGCGCCGTAACCGCATCGTGGATGCCTGGGAAGGCGATGAGGGAGAGGCCCCGGTTGGCGCCCGCATGGCAATTCTCCTGGAGGAAGCCAACGCGACCATCGGAAAGCTGAAGCGGTATTGGGCTTCAGTCCGGAAGACAAAGGCGGACGAGGACGGTCCCGCTGATCCCAAGGAATCCCCGGCAATTGACGCGCTGGGAGAGATCCTGTTCATGGGTCGTGCGGTCAAGATGCACGTCCTCATGGTCGCTCAGTCGGCCACGGCGAACGCCCTCGGTGGCCCAGAAATGCGCGAGAACTTCGCCACCCGAATTCTCGCCCGCTACACCCGGAACGCCTGGAACATGCTTGTCCCGGAGGTCCAGCCCGCGCCCAAGTCGACCCGCCACACGGGCCGCGCCCAGGTCGTCCTGGGCGGCGTCGCCAACGAGACCCAGGTGGTGTTCTTCACCCCGGATGAGGCCCGTGCCTGGGCGGAGCTGGGTCGCACGGTCACAACGTCTCAGGGTCACACCACCCCCGCCTACCTGGGACAAGACGCTGTGAACGTCACAGTCGACGCTGTGACAGAGCCCCTGCCGGCCATTCCGGCCCAGGGCCGCGGCTCCACGGTCCGGGAGGACGCCGAGGGCTTCAAGGAGGACATGGAGGCCCTTTTCGCGGCGCCGCTGGCAGAGGCAGCCGAGGCCGCCGAGGACACCGACGTCCCCGTCACGCTGAAGCAGGCTGTTGACCAGGAAATCGTCTCGGTCAGCCTTTCCGTGCTCCGCAAGGAAGCCAACGACAAGACCCGTGGAAAAGAATTCCCGGCCTCGGTCGGAAAGGACGCGAAGACGCGAGGAAAGCTCTATCGGCCGTCTGAGCTGAGGCGCTGGGAGCGCAACCGTCCGAAGGCCGGGCAGAGCGCAGAACAGGAAGACTGATCCACACCCGCCGGGGGCCGGTTGCGCACCGGCCCCTGGCCCATCGAAAGGCTTCAAAATGACCGACAATTACCCCGACGTTCCCGCACCGGTTTCTCTTTCGAAAGACGAAGAAGAAGAGAGCCGCCGGAAGTCCTGGATGCCCGCCTGGGCCAAGCTCCCGAAGTGGACCCCGACCGCGCTTATCGGATCGGCCTGCTTCCTGCTGGCGTTCGCCGCATACAACGCTCTGAGCATCATTGTGCGGCTGTTGATCGCCCTTCACGAGTCGTCAATTCCGTGGTGGGGCGTGTTCTGGGTCTACACGCTCATCGGCGGCGCGCTGTTCCGGGCGTCCAAGGAATTTGCAGCTTGGTCTGGGGCCGCGAAGAACAGGTGGGGTGTATTCACCCGCTGGGCCAAATCACTCGTCTGAAGTCGCCCTGTCCGGTTCAGGTGAGACCTTCACCCCTACCACTGGGAAACCTTTCGAAGGAGAAGCACATGACGACCGTCTCGTATGACCGCTACGCCGACACCGGCCGCGCCACCCTCGTTCCGCTGCTCGTCGACCCGGCCACCGGCCGCCCCCGGAATATCGATCTGGAGGTGACGCCGCACCTGCTCGTCACCGCGCCCACCGGATCCGGCGCGACGTCCGTTCTGCGTTTCGTGGCTGCGCACACCGCCCGCCACAAAATGGACGTCCAGATCGTCGACTTCAAGCGCGTCGCTTTCCGCGGCCTGGCCGCCGCCGGCCTTTCCATGCACACCGACCCTGAGCCCATCGCTGAGGCTGTCACCGACTTCGTGACCGGCCTGGAGATCAAGCTGGAGGCGCTGGACGGCCGCGCGCCGGCCTCCCGCCGCGTCCTGGTCGTGGACGGCCTGGAACGGCTCCGGAAGGTGCTCGTGGGTGTCGGCCCCGACCGCATGTCCGCCCTGTCCGCGCTGGAGAAGGTGGTCACGCTCGGCCGCGCGGGCGGCTACCACCTGGTGGCCTCGACCACCCGGCAGGCAGCGGCCGGCCGCGAGCTGCGGGTGTTCCGCGACTGCTCGGCCGTGCTCACCCTTGGCTCCCGGCCGGCCGGAGTCGGGGTCGGGGAGTTCGAGGACTACGACGGTCCTGGCCCCGTGCGCACTGCGTACGTAACCGACGACGAAGCGCGCCAGCTCGTGACCCGCTGACCGGCGGGCGCTGCACCACTGAGGCCCCTGCCCGGCTCCGGGCGGGGGCCTCAGTGTTTTCAGTGGGTGCAGTGCCTTCCGTGCCTGCTGACCGCGACCAATGTCCCCGAATCGCTTGACCTGCTTGTACAGGAGTCCGTACATTGGAGCCTGTACGGACTCCTGTACAAACCTTCTGTGGAGGTTCCATGATCACCAAAGGTGACGTCCGCGCCGTGGCCCTGGGCCTGCTGACCGGCAGCACGATCCTGGTCGTCCAGCACTTCTGGGGCGACGTCCCCGCCCGCTGGTGGGCTGCCGCCCTGCTGCTGATCGGCCTGGTGGACGTATACGTCCTGCGCACCAGTCGCTCTGGCTGGTGGATCGCCCGGGGCGTCGACTCCGAGGACGGCCAGCCCTGCTGGTTCGTCAAGGGCGGCCCGTTCTCCGAGCCCGACGACACCGTGGCCGAACTGGGGACGTGGTGGCAGGCCCGCCGCTACATCACCCGCATGGAGCGGCTGGCCACCCAGGCGTACCGCCGCCGCGCCCGCGGCTGAAGCGCCGGCCGGACGCACGCGGGCCGGGGACGAAGCAACCGCCCCCGGCCCGCTGGGTCGCTCACCCGCTGGTGACGCCATCACCCCGGGGAGCACGACACCGAAGGAGAACGCTCCGGTGCACGTCGAAGAGTACGAGAACGAATCCGGTGTGATCCCGACGTACCGCAAGCGCTGCGCGCCGGAAGGGCTGCTGACCCGCCGCCAGCTCCGCACGCGCGGCCTGCGCCCCAACGGCCACGATCCCGTCGCGCAGATCCGCTACTGGCGGCACGGCTGGCGGTACGCGTACCTGTACGACGCCAGCAAGGCCGCCCCGGTCCGTCCGATGACCCCGGGCCGATGGCGCTCGGTCGCTGCCATGCTCGCGGCCCGCATGACCTGCCCCCAGTGCGGCTGGCTCCGAGAGGAGGTCATCCCGCCTTCCGTGGGCCACTGCACGCACTGCACCTGCCGGGAACCCGACTGCAAGGCGTGCGACATGGGCGCCGCCCTCTGACCCGACCAGCAGGACCCTGTGGCCCCCGTCCAGCCCGGACGGGGGCCACAGTGCGTTCAGTGCGTGCAGTGCCTTCCGTGCCTTTTGACCCGTGCAAAGAATCTTCGGGGACCGCTTGACGCGCTTGCACGGGAGTCCGTACAGTCTTTCTTGTACGAAGTTCCGTACAAATCTCAGACGACAGGGGAGCGTCCACATGGAAGCGAAGGCCACCGCCGCACTGCTCGGCCTCTTCGCCGTCTGCGGCCTGATCATGGCCGCCCTTACAGGCCTCTTCGCCCTCGACCACGGCGCGACCACCACGGCGGCCCTGACCTTCGCGGGCGCCATCTACACCGCGACCGTCGCCACCTTCGCCAAGGTCGTCGGACGCTCCGGGACCGCCGTCGTCCTCCAGACCGCGCTCCTGGTGGTCGGCGCCCTGGTAGCCGTTCTGGGCGCGGCCCTGCTCCACCCCGCCGGCGTCCGGCTCAAGCCCGCCGCCTGACCCGCACCACGAACCCAAGGGGGGAACCATGCTCAGCACCGTGATCGCCGTTGCCGGAACCCTGCTCGGCGCGCTCGTCGCCGGACTGCTCCAGAACCGCAGCGCCCGCGCCACCCGCGACGCCGCCCGCGACGACCAGCGCCAGGCCCGGGAGCTGGAGGCCGTCACCGCCTTCGCCTCCGCCGTAGCTGCCCACCGCCGCGCGATGGCCGTCCGCGAGGAGCTGCGCCTGACTGACGCCGACACTGACCGCATCGCCGCGGCCCGCGCCGAATCCCACGCCACCCGCTCCGCCATCGAGGCCCCGAAGGTGCTCGTCTCGATCCTCGTCCCGTCCCTGGGCCAGGCCGCCGAAGACGCTGCCCGCGCCTCCTACGCGCTGCGCAACGCCGCCGACCTCGACACGCTCAACAGCCTCCGGGAGGCCGCCATCACGGCCGCCGACCGCTTCACGACCACGGCCGCCCGGCACTTCGCCTGACGCGCCGGTCTCTTCCGCCCGACCGACCCGACACCCGAGGAGAACACCCGCCATGACGAACATCGAACCGATCGCCTTCACGCACGGCGACGACGCCCGCATGGGCGGCCTGGACATCACCATCAGTCTCAGCCCGAGTCAGGCGAAGGCGATCGACTCCGACGCCGAGACCATGGCCGACTGGCTCCACTCCGCCCTGTGGGCAATGGCCCTGCTGCGCTCCGGCCGAAGCACGGCCGGAGAGCCGTACTTCGCCGGACCCGACGACTGGTACACGGCGATCAACGACCTGGACAACCGACTGCTCCCCCGCCTGGAAGGCATCAGGGACGCCGTAGTCCGCGCCCACGCCCGGTCCGGCGGCACGGTCCAGAGCCTGGCCCACGCAATGGACGTCGGCCGCAGCACTGCCCAATACCGCCGTGAGGCCCTGTTGGCCGCCATGCCCAGCACCTGGGAGCAGTGGGCGGAGGACGGAGGCCCGGCGGACAAGGGCCGCATCAAGGACCCTTACAAGCCCGGGACGCCGGTCGCGGACGGGGACTTCTACATCGGCCAGAAGGTCCGCGTCGTGGGTGTCTCCGGCCTGCTAGCCGACCGCACTGACCTGATCGGCAAGACCGGCCGAGTCGTCTCGGAGGCCAGCGACGGACAGGTGACCGTCCGCGGCCTCAGCGGCAAGGAGCGCGAGACCGTCGCGGACTTCCTCGGCTTCGAGCCGCACGAGTTGCTGAACGCCGAGCGCAAGAACTGAACGTGAACGCGTACGGCGGGGGCGGACCGGCCCTGCTGATTGCAGCCCTGTAGACGGCACTGCACGCACGGAAGACACGGAGACTCCGTGCCCCCTGAGAAGCCGGAACGGCCCCGCACACGCCCGTGCGGGGCCGTTCCGGCTGTCCGGGACCAACCACCCCGTTCCAGGCCCTCACAGGGCCGTACAGGGCCTCAGCGCGCCCGGCGGATCGCCGCGCGCAGCACGTCCCCGGTCGTCACGATCTCGGCTCGAAGCCGCTCCCGCTCCCGCAGCGCGTCGGCCGGCGCCCGTTCCGCGAAGGCCGCTGCCATCATCGCCAGCCCGGCCGGAGCCCCGGACCGCGCCGCGTCCTTCAGCTTCCCGATCGGCCCGTCGCCCCACCGCTCCGCCCACTCCCACAAGGCCTTCACCGCCGGTTCACTCGTCCAGTAGCAGCCGCGCACCAACCGCTCCGCCAGGTCGTCCGGGAGCTTCACCGTGACCCGACCGGTCAGCACCGTCCGGCCCTCTTCGTCGGTGCCCTCCCGGCCGTTGCCGGTGCCCACGGGCCGCCCCGGAGCGGAGACCGCGTGCGACGGGAGCGGGTCCCAGTCCCGGTCCAGTCCGCGGCTCCGCATCTCCGCACGAACCGCCCGGGTCACCACGAGATCCACGGTCCCGGCCAACTTCCCGGACTCCCGGAGCCGCGCCCGCTCGGTCCGCACGCGCTCGCGCGCCTGACTCAGGCGTCGGCCGCGATGGCCCGGGATGCCCTCCCGCTCCCGCGCGGCCTTCAGCCACGCTTCCTCGGCCTCACGGCCTGCCGTGACCGCAGCTTCCAGGGTCACAAGATCCGCCGGATTCACGGCGACGACGAACGATCGAGACATGCGGGAGAGTGTAGCTAGGTCTGAAAAGGTGCTCTGAGCAGCGCTTTCGCGGTCAATCAGGCCAGATTAATTGCGCCGGGACGGGAAGGCCGGCCGTTCGTGGTCGCTCGGGTGGCCCGGGGTCCGGCCGGGCCTGCCCTGATGG